>JBLHVW010000047.1:0-23096 GCA_047628775.1 Salibacteraceae bacterium
GGCAGCTTCAGGATGTTGTTGAAGGTATTCATCGTTTCTATCTGCGTAAACAGTCCATGAAACTTTTGTGTTTGGTTCACCCGCTACTTCAAATGTGTTTCCTGCAATTTCAGTAAGTACATACGGTTGTTGGGGTGTTCCAATTGCTGTCAATTGGTAGCTGAAATTCTTATTGATCATGGCAAAATAATCTGGAAGCTCTACTATTGCTTGCCCAGCTGCATCTAGTGTAACAACTCCTCGGTAAAGATTCAGAACCTCGTTTGATTCAATTGAAAAATGACGCAGTATTTTATTTTCAGGATCTGCTGGGTGATCAATTGTAAATGCCTTAACCCCAGTTGCCCCAGAGTTACCCAATGAAAAAACACCATAAAATCCTCCTTGTCCTAGGGTTCCTACTCCCCATCCTGCGGCCGGTTGGCTGTAGCCCGAAACACCTATATGATCAGCAACATCTGTTCCAGTGTATGCAAAATCACCAACGTAAACTGTACCTGCAATGGCATTGTTCTGGTTTTGTGCCAAAACTGCTGAACCTTGCCCAACTGTCGTGGCAAAAATTGTTGGTTCGGTATTCGCTGCATTAAGAGTATTAAACTCACCATTTCTGCCAGTTCCCCCCGAATGATTTACTAAAACTCCGTGACCAACACCTGATTGAATACCAGCCAATACGGCTCCATTAACAAATGCCCCGCTTGGAGTGGCTGTTCTTACTGTTCCGTTAAAAGCATAGACGTCACCTCCTGCAGTTGGTGTTGTAACGTTGTCAACTGCAACAACAGATACCCCAGAACCATTAAAGGTACTTAAGTCAATAAATTCACCTGTTCCTCCTGCGTTCATTAGGTTTACTGTTCCGATTGAGGCGCTATTTAGGACATTAAAAACTCCAAAGCTGGCAGCAACTTGATTGTAAATTCCTAATCCTGTTCCGTTTTGAAAAAGAGTCATACCATCACCACTTCCTGAATGATTAACATAGTATCCTGACGAACCAGATCCTGCATTTCCCATATTTACGAATGACCCCAAACCTAAACCAAGTTGATCTATAAATTGACCACTTGTTCCAGCAATGGTTGTTCCATTCATACTAATTAACAATCCGTGAGCATTAGCTCCTGTTCCCATTTGTAAAAAACGTCCTGCTGCCGTATTACTCGTTGCTAGCAAGTTTTGAGAATGAAATCCATAACCTGTTCCACTGTTTTTAATCCAAGCCGCTGAACTTCCATTTGTTGTAATTCCATGCGTTAACTCCAATGTGTTCCCAGTATTTTCAGTTTGAACAACGTCCAACTTACTATTTGGTGCCGGCTCGGCTATTCCAACATTTTGAGCTGTGCTAGTTCCTACTGCAACGAATAGAAATCCGATAAATCCTATTATTTTTTTCATCCTCCTTTGATTTAACCTTTGATTATTTTTTTCCGAACAACTTCGCCCGTTCTTGTTTCTGTTAACTGAACGATGTATACACCATTCGCCCATTCTTGTGCATCAAGAACAAAGACATTATTTCCATTACTTCCTTGAAGTTGTCTCGACTGAATTAGTTGACCTGCATTATTGAAAACAATCAATTCGATTTCTGAATTCAAATCCAAAGACATTTCAATATGGAACACTCCATTCGTTGGATTAGGATGGAGTAAAACACTTTCCGCAAAATCATCAGAGCCGGAAAGCTGCGAACTAACATTTGGAGAAAATTCAGTAGAGAAATCGTGATCAAATGATTGATACCGATAGTAGTAAATTTTATTCCGTCCTACGTTGTAGTCATTGTACGTATAATTCTGTTCAGATTGAGTTGTTCCTACTGCGTCAATTGTTGCAATTGGCTCAAAATCAATTCCATTTTCACTGCGCTGTAATTCGTAGTAATCAAGATTAAACTCAGATCCGACAAGCCATCCAATTTCAATATTATCGACTTTAGGAGTTGCCCAGATATTTATCAATTCTGCAGGAAGTATGTTAACGTCAGCAGCTGCTAAACCGAATTGACCCATTCCGTTAAATGCGGCACGATCAAGTCCGACCGGTGTTGGTCCACAATCATCTGCTGTTCCCTGAACCGCGTTGTCTTTAGTAACCATCCAGACTGATTTCGCTGGGAAATTATCATCTTGCGGCCAAACCCTTGCCTCATAGGCACCTGCACCAGCTCCAGTTATATCTGACATGACCCATTGACCATGATCTGTTCCTCCCCAATAGTCAATCAAATAACCCGTACATTCTGTTACTGTAGCAAAAGTATTGTTTAAACCCGTTTGAAAATAACCTGAGATCACATCGTAATTATTTGCTCCTAAAATCAAATTCAGATATTGTATTCCACGTTGTGCTCCAGCTCCAGCGGGTTGCAAACCAAGAACGTAGTTGTAAGTTCCTCCCGCAGGTGAAATCGCTCTACGGAAGTTTCCTTGTATAAAACCATTGTCTGTTCCTGACATATTACCGTTGGAAGACACTGTATTGTTTGCCATTGACCCCAATCCAGCAGTAGGATTCATCAAACCAAAGGTGGCCGTATATCCATTCCCATTTGCTGGAATTACCGTTGGATCGTGTGTTATTATTCTATTCACAACCGGTGATCCAGGACCATTAAAATCAATTGAATTTCGAACACCTGCAATATTTCCTGCTCCGTTTAGCCAAACGACTCCTTGATCATTTCCCAATTCCAAATTGTAAAATGATCCGTCATTAACGCCAATTGCAGCTTGTCCTCCTCGAACCGCATAACTCCCAGAAATGTACTGTGTTTCTCCTGCGTTCACATCATTGTTGATCATCAAAACTCTTCCGGTACCGCGCTGTTGAAAAAGAATGTCCGAGATGGCGTGACCTTGAATCTCAACGAATCCGTTGTTTCTTAAAAGGCCAGTAGCTTGGTAATTATGGAAATCGCCCATAACATAAACTTCAGCCCCATTTTGAATAGTAACCTCAGCTCCGTTGTTGTAAAATTCGTTGTTGTGTTGAGCAAAGAGTGCGCACGCGATTAGTGAGAAAAAGAGGGAGATAGTGAGTTTCATAGTCAGTAATTATCAAGCATATTATGCTGAACGCAACTAAGTTACGTTAGTTTTTTAGCATTACAAAAATTATTATGTTAGAAGCGATTGTTTTATGCAGTGTGTTTAATATCGACTTTGGCTTTTGGATGTTAGACTCAAGCCACCTTCTACCGCAGAAGATTAACATGTCCAACATAATCGAGGGCTTGAACAGTAGCATTATGACTTGTTGATTTGAGACGGACTGTCCATTGATAGACTCCTGACTGTGCTGGGTTGCCGTTGTATTGTCCATCCCAACCGAGGGAAATATCGTTGCTTTCAAAAATGGTTTCTCCCCAACGGTTGTAAACGATCATTGAATATTCATTGATGTTCTCGCCCGAAATTACAGGAGTAAATACGTTATTGTATTCATCTCCGTCTGGTGTGAAAACATTTGGAATGTAGACATAAACTGCGCAATCGATCAATGAAATTGTGATGTAATCTGTGCTTTGACCACATGAGTTGCTTACTTCAACATTGACAGTTACATACTCTCCTGGTGCGTTATCGTCAAATACCAAGTTGGTAAAATACCCAGTGGAACCATCCGACCATAAAATTTCATCGCCTTCGGATGTATTAATTGAAATTGACAAAGGGTCAGCGATACAATGGGATAAGTCGTCTCCCAAATCTACCAAAGGCACATCAAAAACTTCAATGTCGATACTGCTTGATGCGACGCAATTGTCCACATCAATCGTATAAAGCAATGTATGCACTCCTGGTCCGGCAAGGTTGGGATTAAAGGTTGCCCCAGTATTGTTTTGCATTCCACTTCCGGCCCAGGTACCTCCATTGATATTTGTTTCTAGAACAAGTGGGTCTGTTGTTATACACAATGCATCTACTGGAATGATTTCAACGTTTGAAATATAAGTAATTGTCAAGGTCGCTAAAGAGGAATCTGCGCCGCAAGCCAAATTTGGTGGCACAATGTAATTGTAAACTCCTGATGGATCAATTGACGGATCGAAGATGGAAGTCCCGCTATTAAGAACAGGTGACCAACTTCCATTTAGATCAGGATTTCCAAATAATACAGAAGCAACTAAATCAAGTGGGGAATCATTGTCGCATATCAGTAATGTTCCATCCAATCCGGCGTTTGGCATTGCTTGAATATCAATCGTGAATTCCATAGCGTCAGTGCAGATTGCATTAGACAAGGTATAGATAATTGTATACGCTCCGGGGGTTGCCAATTGGGGAGTAAAAGTACTTCCCGTAAAGGCAAGCGTTCCATTTTGATTTGTCCATGTACCATTCAATGGAACTCCAGGGCTTAGGAATAACTCGAGATTTTGAGCTTCATTGGATACACACCAGCTAATAGCCGCGTCGGTTCCAGCATTTGGCATGTCAATAACAACAATGTCCTTAGTTGTGGCATCAACTCCGTAACTGTTAGAGGTGGTAAGTTCCAATGTGTACGTTCCTGTTGTCAAAAAACATACGTTTTGTGGATTTTGATCGCTTGAAATTGTTGGATTTCCTCCGTTTAGTATCCAAGCCCAAGAAGTTGGGGAATTGGAACTTTGATCCATAAGATTGATACATGAACCAACACAAACGGTATCGGGAGCAGCAATTAAAGAGATTGGTGGAATACATGCATCGACGGTTATGTATCCAACAACAGTCGATGAACTTGTTCCGTTATCATCTGTTACTTCTAAAGTTACGTCGTAAACTCCTGGCGCATTGTAGCAAATGTTCTGTGGGCTTTGGTCGGTTGAAGTCGATGGGTTTCCTCCAGCAAATGTCCACGACCAAGCATTTAGGTTTGTTCCCATGCTTAAATCTGAAAAGTTAGTGCAGTTGTTTACACAGAACTGGGTTTGAGCTGCTTGAAAAATTGGTTGCGGTCCTGAACAATTTATGACGTCAATAACCATGTCATAAGAAGAGGTTAAGCCTGCGCAATCTGTCGTTAAAAGGTTTGCGGTGTATACTCCGGTGGTATTGTAGCACACAACTGGAGGAACACTTCCCGTGAAATTTGATGGCGTTCCACCAGGGAATGTCCATACGGATGACACGATTGATGCTCCCACACTTGTGTTGCTAAACATAGCACAATCTCCTTCACAAATTTGCTGATTATTCACTGTAAATTCAGCCAACATTGGATTGCAAGTGTTGGTTGTTTGTGTCGGGTAATAACATGTTGGAAGTCCAAGCCCACATTCTCTTGGTGTTAAATAGGCGTTTAATTGGAGATTTGCCGCTGCACCAATGTTGTTTGGATTTTGAATGACGTGGATGTCACGCGCGTATTCCATTGTTGCGTTTTGCACGTCATACCAATCGCATCCAGTCACAAGATAAATTTTATCGTTTGGGCCTCTCATTAATGCGCCGCCAATTTCGGAGGGTGGGAATGTATACCAGTTTGTCGTTCCAAAATCGTATTGGTGCAATTGAAAACCTGTTGCGTATAACTTTGTTCCATCACTGGAAAATTCAACGCCATAAATACCAACAAAATCAGGAGTTACGAGGTATTGTGGGTTGCAAAAAGTTCCGTTCAAATTGTCAAACGAGAAAACTTCCACAGAAGATTGACTTCCCATATTTCCTGCAAGCGCAATTTTACTTCCATCTTTGGAACAGGTCATGTAACTCATTCCAGAGAATGCATCAGGGTGAGGGTTTCCAATACTTGAAGCTACAGGAGCGGCAGTAATTCCCGCGGAGGTAATCAAATAACAATTGAATGTATTTCCCAATAAACTATGAGAAATCAGCCAGATATCTTGTCCGTTGCAATGCGTAACAGCTTTAAGTTGTTCGGAGCACGGCCCGCTGCCCAAAGCAATGTTTTTATTCGCGGTGACATCTCCCAAGCCTCCATTTAGGGTCATGTCAACTTCGGAATAAAAAAGGCCTAAGTTTGGAGTTCCCGCTGCATAATCCATATGAAAAATATAGTAAATCGAAGGACTTCCTGGCTTGGGAACGATCATCGTTTGAGCCGAAGTTACAGCACTGCCTGTTAGATTTGTTCCGTTCGGCATTGGGTTGTAAAATCGATCCCAAACGTTTTCGCTGTTGTTGTAAAAAAGAAGATTTCCTGCGGCATCGCATACCGTAGAAGAGCCTTCTTGGCAATATGTACTTGTAGGCGTGGCAACTTCTACACCATTTGCTGACAACACTGGAGTCGCCATGTTTGCATTGAAATCTAAAAAATTACCATCACCAAAATACCAGATGTTATTTGTGTTTTGACCTATGGATAGTAGAGTGATAAGTCCAAAGGCAATGGAGAGAATTATTTTCATAGCGGCTGAGTATTCCTAAGTTTTCAATAGTATAAAGACGAGCGTAAGAGAGGCTCATTTTTATACACGTAAGAAATAAGAGGTAGGGGGGGCTTTTTTGGATATTATACCGCCTTCGGCTTTTATACATTAGGATTTAGACCATCAATATTGTAATATAGAATATATAAAATCGTCATAAATAATTGGAAACGATTTAGTTTTAACTGTTTGGTATATTATCGAGTAGATTGATATAAATAAATTTTTTCAGCCCTATTTCATTGGCTTTTTTAAAACCATAAAAGGGTATTTTAGAGGAAACGTTTTTAAATAATTGATTTATTTTTTTTATCAAATAGTAGTGCCGAAAACCGCAACAAAAACGAATCAAATAATCGAAGTATTTCGATAATGTTTTTTTGGTTAAAAAATCACGTTTTTTTTATAGAATTCTGGTTCGTTTCAATCCAAAATGGATGTGGTTTTAAACAATGATTTTTAAAGTGGTTCTGGCCCTATACTACGTATAGGGAAAAAATAATTCAAAAAAATTTCAAAAAGGCATTGCTTTTCTCAGAAATTTGCGTCTATCTTTGCAACGCCTTTGGCTCAATACCGACGCAAGTCTTAAAAGAGCATAAGCCTATGATGAATTTTACATTACATATCGAAACAGAGATTGGGAAAAACTAGTTTGAACTAGGTTTCTACAAAAAGATGTCCCAATCCTTTCAGCCAAGCTGAAGGGATTTTTTTTACCCTCTCGGGACAAACTCCACATCAATTTATAATTAGAATAATGCAATGCACTTCGCATTGACTTTAACGACGGCATTTTATCGTGCTGCGGAATCGAATCATAATGGGCAAACAAAAATTAAAAGGAAAAGACCTTCGCAAAATCGGGTACAAATTCGATAAAGAAAAAAGTCTGGCAGTCAATATAATGGCGCAGCACTTTAAACATTTAAGCAAGGATGAACAATTGGAATTGTTGGTGAAAATCGCTGATAATCCAGAAGAATACACAAGCGACGGACGCCTTCTAGCACTGGCTGAAGAGTTCATGGATGTCTTAGAGAAAGTTGAATACAAGGCTTACAAATTAGAAGAAGAGCCGAAAAAATATAGTGTTTATGGAAAGAAATTTATTGATAGCAATACCATAAAACAAATGGATATGGTGATGCGCTTGCCGGTTGTAGAAAACGGAGCGTTGATGCCAGATGCGCACGTAGGTTACGGGCTTCCAATTGGCGGTGTTGTGACCACACAAAACGAGATAATTCCTTACGGAGTTGGGTTGGATATCGGTTGTAGAATGGCATTGACAATTTTTGATGCACCGATCGAATTTGCAACCCGTTACCGCCACAAGTTGAATTACGCAATCAAAGAACACACGTATTTCGGAATGGGATGCGTTCAAGAGAATTTGGTCGATCATGAGATCTTGGATCGATCAGAATTTCAAGAAACGGATTTGTTGCGGAAACTGCATGGCAAGGCAAGACATCAAATAGGAACTTCTGGATCTGGCAATCACTTTGTAGAATTTGGCCGAGTAGAAATTGATGATGGAAATCCATGGGATATTCCAAAAGGCAATTACTTGGGACTATTGACTCATTCTGGATCTAGAGGTTTTGGTGCGACAATCGCCGGTTATTATACGAAAGTGGCAATGGACGTTTGTCGATTGCCAAAAGGAGCGCAACATTTGGCATGGCTCGACTTAGACAAAGCGGAAGGGATGGAATACTGGACGGCAATGAACTTGGCAGGAGATTATGCGAAGGCGTGTCACGAAGTAATCCATGAGAAACTTTCAAAGTCAACTGGATTGAAACCGTTGGCAAAAATTGAAAACCACCATAATTTTGCTTGGAAAGAAGTTCAGGCGGACGGAAGAGAATTGATTGTTCATCGAAAAGGGGCAACACCGGCTCGCGAAGGTGAATTTGGAGTTATTCCAGGATCAATGATTCATCCAGGGTATATCGTTTCAGGAAAAGGAAAGCCCGATTCTTTGTTTTCAGCTTCGCACGGAACAGGAAGAAAGATGTCTCGAAAAAAGGCAAAAGAAACATTCACCAAAAGTTCGATCAATTCACAATTGAAACAGCACAACGTTACGCTATTTGGAGGAGGGGCAGATGAAGCTCCATTGGCATACAAGAACATCGATCTTGTTATGTCAAACCAAGAAGATTTAGTGAAAGTTGAAGGCTTGTTTTACCCGAAAACTGTTCGAATGGCTAAAGATTAAAAAAATGGAAAAACGAAGATTACATATAAGTTCTGGTCGAGGTCCCGCTGAGTGCACGTGGGTTGTTGCAAGGTTATTGAAGGAGTCGATTCACGACTCAAAGCATTCTAAAAATGAAGCGGTCGTGGTACAGAAATCGAACGGAGATTTTCCGAATACGGTGTTTTCCGCAACGGTAGAATTTAAGGGAGACGGTTTAAATGAATTCGTTTCAAGTTGGACAGGTTCCGTGCTTTGGATAGGACAGAGTCCTTACCGTAAGTTTCACAAACGCAAGAATTGGTTTGTTGAGGTCAGCGAATTGGCGACTCCGAAAAATGAAAAACTCATGTATTCTGACATTCATTTTCAGGCAACAAAATCGTCTGGACCTGGAGGTCAGCATGTGAACAAAACGATGAGTGCGGTCCGAGCAACACATCTTCCGACAGGGTTGAGTGTTCTTGTACAAGACTCTCGGTCTCAACATCAGAACAAGAAAATAGCGGTTCAGCGCTTGAATGATTTGCACGCTGCAAAAATGCTGACGGCAAGTCAATCAATGGATGTTGACCAATGGAAAATGAATATTGACATTCAACGAGGAGACCCCTATCGTGTTTATGAAGGGAAAAATTTCAAGTTGAAAAAAATGAATTGAAATGAGCACATTAGCTACACAATACTATTTAAAAGCAAAGGAGAATTATCCTTATGATTTGCCCGAAGCGATGGAGTCGCTGGAGTACGCCATGAGTTATGACAATGAGCATGCAGGTACACATTGTTTGATGGGCACGTTCTATTTCGAACAACTAAAGGACTTCAAAGAAGCGTTTTATCACTTCGAGCAGGCCATGATTCATGACATAGAACACATTGACACGTATTACTATTTTTCAATGGCTTTGATTGAGTACGGCGAATTAGATAAGGCAAAAAATCTATTGAAGCACGCTGAAACGGTCAAGGGAATTTGCTTGTCGTGCGTCTTCGAAAGAAAGGCTTTGATTCATGAAAAAAGGGGCAACTTTGCAAAGTCTGAAAAACAATTGTTGAAGGCAATTAACATGTCGACAGATAACTGTGAAATAGAAAACTTGAATTTAGATTTGGAACGGGTGCGTAAGAAAATCAAGAAGGATTAAACTACTTTTTATCGTAAGCTGCAATGGATGTATTTAATATTTCCATTGCTTGCTCGCGGTTGCCAAAACCTTTGGCTTCCATCTTGTTTGGGCCTTTGTAATTGTCAAACCACGTTTTAATAATTTCTGTTGTACCCTTGTATTCTGACTTTAAAGTTTTAATATCGTTGATGTGGGAAAGCTTCGACCCTTTTTGAACGGCAATTAATTTATCGTCTTGTTCGCCTCGGTCGAGAAGGACCAAAACGCCGATGATTTTACACGCGACGGTACTTCCGCGTTCCAATGGTTTTCCAAGTACGAGAACGTCCAATGGATCACCATCTCCGCCCAATTCTTTTGGTAAGTACGTTCTTGGAATCATTCCATAATTGGCAGGATATCCAAGATAATTTATGATTCTAGGTTTGCCATCGATGTGTTCTAATTTGAGGTCACCAGATGCTTTGTCGACTTCCCATTTTTCGACGGTCCCTGCTGGAATTTCAATAACGGCGTTCACAAACCCATCTTCCGTTAATGGTGCGTAATCGTCAACTAAATGTTTTTTTTGTTCTATGCTAAGGTCTTGAACTTCTGATTTCTCCGTTGAATTTGATTCACACGAGGCCATTAAAAGTGCAATTAGAAAAGCTGTGAGCGTTAATTGAATTTTCACAAGAATTGTTTTTGTTAAAGATAAGCGCTTGAATTAATCTTCCTTGTTTACTGCTGAAATCATGTCCGCTTCATTCAAAAAACCTTGAGGAAACATTCCCAGTTCCAACGTCGTTTGATTTGAAATAACCCGAGCTGGAGCGCCAGCAATGGACACATTACTTTCGAAGCTTTTAGTGACAACGGTATTTGCGCCTACGGAGACATTGTTTCCAATTTCGATTTCTCCAAACAATTTTGCACCGGGTCCGAGGTAAACATTATCGCCAATGACTGGTGATCCGTGGTAAGCTCCGATTCCAACACCGGGATGAACACGGCAGTTTTTACCAATTTTAGCTTTGCCTGCAACAACGATAGTTCCATAGTGCGGAAGGCATAATCCTGGGCCAAATGAATTGACAGGAATACTGAATCCGAGTCGAATACCAAGTCGAATATTAAGAACTTCTAAATACTTTCGATACGGCTTGTGGAACACACTCGATCCTTTGCAATTCGTTAAATATTCAATTCTTCTCAGACGTCTTTGAAACCGAACAATCGGGTTTTTTAAATGCACACCAAAGGTATAGCGGTGCAATTGATAGTGGCGAAGGTCTTCACTGAGATAATGCTTGTAATCTTGTTTTGATTGAATCATTTGATTTATCAATATCGAACTTAATCTTCAGTTTCCTGCATTTCCATGATGATTTCTCTCAATAGCGTTTCAGTGGAATTTAGATCTTTCGCCGAAACTGTTTCGTCTGCACTTTCAATCGCTTCTTCTAATGCTTCGACCGCTTTTTCGTAGTGTTTTAATTTGTACAAAAGCGCTCCTTTCGTATCAAGGTTCATGTAATTTGAATTCAACGCAACTGATTTCTTAGCCCAAATCAGTGCTCTTTCCAATTCCTCTTTATCGTCTGATTTTTCATAAACAGTCCAAGCTTCACTGTTTAGAAACACCCAATCAGAAGTTACGTCTACATAAACAGCAGCAGCTGATTTAATTTTATCTTCATCTCTTGATTGCCAGGCTAGGTTCATTTCGTAGAAGGCATTTATCTCGTTCTTTTTACCTGTGAATGTTGCTTTTGCTTTTTCTAACCTGGTTTTCCTATTGCTGGCTTTCTTTTCTTTTGCGGCATACCAAACGGCATTTTGATACGCTTGATCCCAGATAGGCTGGAATTTATCCGCTCCAATTTTTTTAATGTATTTGGCTTTGTTTGTCTTCATGAAAACGAATAATTCATGATCCAAATCGGCAAACCCTCTAGTGATTGATTGCATTAAATTGAGATTGTCTTCGGTGATTTTTTCTTCATCATTAAGCAACGACCAATATTTATTGAATGGTTCCTCTGATGAAACTCCAGCTTTATCACTTTTAGCGATGTAGTTCAATAGAAACTCTTTGTCTGAATCACCGCGTTCAAATTTTCTTTGAAACGTTCCAAATCTCTCTTTTGGATCTAATGCTGTGCGGCCTGTTTCGATAAACCCTTCTGGCTTTAATGCGCCTGCCGTTCTATGAATGAATTCGCCTTTTGAATCAAAGTACAACAAGGTTGGATACAATTGAACCTTATTTTTCGTTGCAAACTCAATGCCCTCACCTTTTTCCATATCCATTTTATAGGAGATGAAATTTTCAGTCATGAATGTTCCAACAGCGGCGTCCTTGAAGGTCGTTTTTGCCATCCATTTGCAAGGCCCGCACCAAGTAGTAAAGGCATCTACAAAGATTGGTTTCTTTTCTTTTTTCGCAATGGCCACAACTTCTTCCCAAGTTCCGGTCACGAACTGAATTCCAGTTGCTTCGTCTGATTCTTGCGAAAACCCGTTAAAATTTAATGTAAATGCGATGAGCGTGAGGAGAACTAATTTCATAAAATGGTTGTTTCTGGTTATCAATTAATGCCAAGGATTAAAAAAAGTAACCATTTGACAAAATTCGTATTCAGCATTTATGCAACTCTTTGAAAGGGGCGTAGAATGAGCTTCTCAAATATAAGAAATAGTTTGCTTAATGAAGTGGATCCATTTTAATTATAACTGGTTTGTCTTTCGGACAAGACCGTAAGGATATTGTGGCTTATAAAACGAGAGTTGTCCGAGTAGAGAGGTGGTAAAAGTTTCTGTTACTGTGGTTAAGGATGAGTACAGGGATTTATCAGGTAGAATTATGACATTAGCTATTGGGATTTCAATGCTGGATTGTTACATAATTGATGGTGATCGAAATGACTTATTGCCTGACTTTAATGCTGCAAAGATGGGGTACAAAGACACTTTGTATTTTATAACTGGAGAAGTTGGATATGCATGAATTGATAAAGAGACCAGCGTTGGGTTTAAATATGAATTTGTGAACATAAGCGGAAAAATATCAAAGACTTCTACAAGAAAGTCACCTTTAAACAAGGTTGTAATTGGGAATAAAAACAGTTCTATTGCAGAGAATTTTATTTTTCCGAGTCCAACTTCTGTTCGCTATAAAGAGTAGTTTTTTTGGATTTATCTAGGGTTGATTAAATCTCAAAGGCACCTAAGTTCCAATATCAAAAGGCGCTAGCCGATCCATCCAAAATCTATCGAGCCGCTTTTTTCTCTCTCTTTTCTGCTTTTTTCTCTTTTGCAGTTTTAGTCGCTTCTTTTTTTACGTTTTTCTGAGAATCTTTACTTTTTGCCATGTTATGCTTTGTTAGGTTTATTTAAAGGTACTAAAAATGCGGGAATTGAATTTAAAATTGACTTTTTTACCGTTTCTGAAATCGATCTTTCCGTATCGTCGGCACTTTATTGTTGTGTTTTTAAAAGCGTCATTTTCCGTTATACAGTTCAGTAATCCTTTTCAAATCCATTGACTCTCCAATCTCGTAAAAATAGTCCAATTGCCATTTTTGAGTCGTGTTTGCCTGTTTATTTTTTGTCGTGTCCCAAGCCGGGTAGACTCTAAATCCACGTTTTCCGTCTTTTTTGTCGGTGGAAACAATTTCTTTTGCAATTAAAACAGATTTTGGAAACACGAATTGGCCGAAATGAGTTTCTGTTTTCGCAGGTATAGCGTAAAAGTCGAAGTCATCAGATGCATGAATCGGTTCTGTTATTTCATCTTTATTTCTTTTCCAAAAGGTCACAAATAGGCCTGCTTTTTTAGGTGTCACTTTTGCGTTTCTACTGATGATCTTCAACCCGTTTAGTTCAAATCGGCACGCGTTGTATTCTTTGCTTTCACTTTCTGTTTGAAAGTTCGAAATCAGCAATCCACATGTGTCGTAAACTTTCGATTTGATTGTATTTAGATTCCTATCCATTCGCTTAAAAGTAGTTTTTTTTGAACAAGAGATCCTAATAAAAGATTCAGTTCGTGTTTGAAGTTTTAATGTTATTGACGAACATTTTTTTGCTTTTTTCAATGGCCAATAGTTTAACTAGAACAAGTAACTGTTTGTGCTCAAAATCAAAATTAGCTCAATTTCATTTTATTCAAAACGGTGCGGAAAAGCCTTTAAAATCTACGTTCGGAAACCGTAACCAAAAACCCTATAACAATCGGAAAGCAATCGGTTTCGTTTGGAAACTTCCCTGTTATTTCCGATCCTACTCCCTGTAAATTAGCACCTTATATTAAAAATAAACCATTTAAATTAAAACCTTATGAAATTTTTTAATCACCACTTAATTACAGCAAGCTTATTTTTAGGGATGAGTCAAATCGCTTTTTCTCAAATGACCACAGATAATATTTGGGTTACTTTTGAGGATGAATCGGCACTTCCAGAATTGGTTGAAGGAAGACTTCATTCTTCAAATGCGAAGGTTCAAAGTTTAATTAACACGTTTAATATTACAAGTATTGAACAGGCATTGCCCGACTCTAAAAAAGAGTCATTATTAAAAGTATATGACGTTGTTTGCCTATGTGACATCGATGATTTAATAAGAGACATCGATAATGACCAGACTGTTCTGAGCAAACCTGAAGAGGCACCTAATTATGAGTTGTTGAGTGACCCAGACGATTATAACGTTCAATTCACAGAGGATTATGCCTTAGATTTAATTGATGCAAAGGGAGCGTGGGATTATTCAACAGGAGATGAAAACACAATTATTGGAATTTCTGATGGAAATTTCTTTATTGATCACGAAGATCTCGAAGGTGAATTTTTAAGTATAAACACATCCCCTTCCTCAACTTATTTCTACTACCATGGAACGGCCGTTGCTACTACAGCAGCTGGAACAACAAATAATGGCTTGGGTAAAAGCTCTATTGGTTACAACTGTAAAATGGATCTTGTAAGTATGAACTATAGCTTGGTGTTGCAGCTTTCGTATGGTGGAGCACGCGTTATTAATTTAAGTTGGACTTCAGGATGTACTAATAGTCCATACGTTCAAGAAGTAATTGACGAAGTCTGGGGAAATGGAACAATTATCGTTGCAGCGGCGGGGAATGGGGAAACGTGTGGTGGGCCAAGCAACCTCGTTTACCCTGCGGCCAATGACCACGTTATTGCGGTATCAAGTGTTGGTCCTTTGGACAACCATGAAAGAACAATCAACGATTCAACTACAACACACCAACACAATAGTTCAGTTGATATTTGTGCACCTGGATATGACGTTGCATTGACTGTATCACCAGGATACTACCTAACTGGAAACGGGACGTCATTTGCTGCTCCTTATGTAACGGGAACGATTGGATTGATGCTTTCTGCTAATCCATGTTTAACATTTGAAGAAGTCGAGGAGATTTTAAAAGCTACTGCAGTTGATATTTATGGTTTAAATCCAAGTTATGTTGATCAGTTGGGCGCTGGAAGGATGGATTCAAAAGAAGCTGTTAAACTAGCATTAGAGACCTCGTGCGGTGGACAAACACCTAGTCTTGGTGCAGATTGTGAAAGCTGTTCTGATACAAAGGTCAACCATTCAACACCTCGGATTTCTGATTCAGGATCGAATAGAATGGCGCAAGAGAACAACATAATTGAAGGGTCTGTTTACCCTAATCCTACTGAAAGTAGCGCAACTGTTTCATGGGGTTCAAATGAAAACATGACGTTATATGTTACTGATTTAAATGGAATAGTAATCCATGAACAAGAGGTAACAGCGTATATGAATCAAACTAAAATCAACATCGCAAACAGAGGGGTTTACTTCGTCCGACTCGTTAAGGGAAACCAACAAGTTTGGCTTAGTAAATTGGTGCGCATTTAATTAAAGAAAGAAGTGAGTATCAGAATTTAGAGAGTTAGAATGTTAAACATCTAACGATCTAAATTCTAAGATCTAATTCCCAAAAGGTGCGAAGATCGTCTTTAAATCTTTGTAGGGAAGTAAGTTAATAGACTGTATTCGTTGCTTCTATCATTCGCGGATCCCACTGAATTGAAGAATAGAAAGAACATGAAGAAATACAGCAACGGGCATTAGAAATCCAGCAATTAAAACGTAGGGGTATTCCATCGATTCAAGGGGTAATAATGGAGTTGTGCTTCCGTACATTTCAGGCTTGTAGATTGATGTTAAGAATAGGAAAATGACACTGGACAAAACGAGTAGGCCAATATAATTCCAGATAACAACCACCTTGTTTGAAAGCACTTTCTTCGTATAAACGAGAAATCCAATGACTGGAGCTGTTAGGGCGAAAACCATGTCAAAATTATATCCTTCTAGGGTCACTTCAACATTAAAAATTCCTGGAGCAAAAGAGAAAATAAAAAGTGTTTCAACTGCAATCCGAAACGATTGAAAATAAACGATCCAATGTGCAGGAATACTTTGTATCCATTCCTTATTTCTGTTTCGGAACAAAAATACGCCGGTAAATAGGAAAGAAGGCAGAATATAGACAAGTGCGAATACTGGGGGGAAATCATAAGATTTTATGATTCCGGTTTGAGCAATTGCGAATATAAACACTTGCCATGCGGTCAATCCTAAAAGGAGTATTGTTTTATCTTTCTTGGTGGAGGAGCTTGTCGCATTAATGGCCTTATACCCTATGAGTAGGATGAATAGATAGGTGAATAATGTTACAGCGAGATATCCGATTTTGAGTTCCATTTCTTTTTGATCTATAGTTTAACACTGTAATACCAGTTAGCAAGAGGTTCACGTAAATCTAAGTTCTCAATTATTATTGTGTTACTCCGTTTTACCTCAAGCAAATTTCAAAAAGTTAAATTAGGTATTTGTGCACAAAGTAATTAGTACATATACTCTTTACAGGCTCTGAATATGCCACTAAATTTATAACATGTTCAGTGTACTAGCGTTCAGCTAAATCAATTTACTATGGACAGAGGAGGTTTTTCTCTGTTGAACAGGTTGTGTATTGCGCAATGCACACCGATCACAAAATTAGTATTAACACAAAAACAAACAAGATGAAAAAATTACTATCATTAATGACGTTTTGCGGCCTTTTCGCAGGAACGTCTATCGCACAAGTCAATCCGTCTTTTGCACCAGACACTCCGATCTGGGGTACCGTTGAAAACACAGGAATTGCTATTGCTCCATTTTATCAATGGCAAGCAGTGGTATATGATGATCCATCAGGAGCATACTTTATTCAATGGCTTGACTCCGGTACAGGAGCCCTTCTGGATTTTGATAAGCAGGTTGGTTCAAATCCAGATGTTGCGTATTACGCCAATGCAGATGCAGTTGCTTATGAAAACGGAGGCGGCATTTATGTCGATGATTATTACCAGACAACTGTCATTCTGACAAATTACAACCTGAACATGAATAACCCTGTTTCAAGTGGAATAAATCCAAACGTCGATATTAACAGTTTGGGTCAAGGGATTTTAACTTGGGAAGATGGCGGTGGAGTCTTTATGTGTTCATTCACAATAGGAACGTTTGCAGCTGGGCCAATTGTTGGCGTTGCCGGTGGGTCTATGCCGGATATTGCTTTGTCGGATAATGGACAGGACATCTTCTTGACGTATGAATAAGGGGGACAATTGGTAATGGTAACATACGATTACCCAACCTTAACATTTGGAGGTTTAGCTCCTACGAGTGCAGCTGTTATTGTTCCAACTTCAGGAGGAGGCTTTTAATGGCCACGTGTTCAGGCGAACCGAAACAGTCTGTTTGGAGGAGCTCCAGAATATTACACAGTAATAGCACAAGACGAAATGGGAGGTGTTCACGATGTTTGGGCCTTCTTCTATGTTGCTCCAGGTGTCATGGTAGGAAATTCTTTGGTAAACAACGGTGTTAATTTCTGCTCACCAAGTTACCCAAGACCAGTAGTTGCTTATGACCGTGATGAGGTTCATGTAGCGTGGGCACAAGACTATGCTTGTGTCGGAATTCCTCCAGGCATTTCACTTGAGCAAGATGTTTTGATGGTTCAGTATGATTATTTTGGGGCTTATGCTCCTGGCTCAACAACGCCTGGCCCAGTAATGTTCCAGGAAGTAAATAACTTCAATTTGAATTTCACTTTTTCGGCAACATCTCTAAACACAGAGTATGATGGTAATTATTTAATTACACCAACCAATTACTGTGAAGGAATCGTGTTCAATAATCCCGTAGATTTTTTCTGGAAGAAAAGAAATGCCACAATGCCATTCTTTAAAACGGGAGCTGCCTCAAATTACGAGGTCTCAATTGTAAAAGGAATTGGTTCTGACGTGATTGAAGTAGAAATTCAATCTACTATCGATAGCGAAGTTAGCCTCTCTGATGTCAAAATGAAATTTGCACTGTACGATGCCATGGGACGTTTGATAGATGTTCCAACGGTTACTGAATTGGGAACGAGCTATTACATCGACGCCTCACAATTGGGAATGGTATTTACTTGTTGCATTACGAAATCAACGGTATTGCCGAAGCAGCGCGTATCCCTCATTTCAAAAACTAGAGGAAGTACTGTTTTAAGTCTTTGGGAGCCTTTTCGATTTGTTTCGGGAAGGCGTCTTTTTTTTTGCTTCATTTCAGCACGATTGGCTTAAGTCAAGTTCAACTCAACTCATTGTTCATTTGGTTCTTTATCGGTGGGGTTGAATAGTTTTTCATTTCACTCAATAAATCATCAATGTTGTCCTTAACAATGAGCAGTTTTTTATCAATTTCTCGCAAGAAGCCGCTTGTAACCATTGTTTGAATGAATGTAATCAGCGCATCATAATATCCTCCAATATTGAGTATTCCGATGGGTTTGTTCTGTAAGCCAAGTTGAACCCACGTCAGTGTTTCGAAAAGTTCTTCAATGGTCCCGAATCCTCCCGGTAGGGCAATGATTCCGTCGCACAAATCATTCATTTTTGTTTTCCGCTCGTGCATCGACTTCACAATGATAAGTTCTGTGAGGTTTTGATGTCCGATTTCTCTGGTTTGCAAGAATTCAGGGATCACTCCAATCACTTTACCGTTTTCACTTAAAGCACCATTGGCAACAGCTCCCATCAAACCTAAATCGGCACCGCCATAAACCAATTCAATATTCTGTTTTGCGAGTGTTTTACCAAGAGCGGTGGCTTGTTCACTATAAACGTTTTCGGTTCCGGTTCTTGCGCCACAAAAGACTGTAATTCTTTTCATTCTATTTAATTATTATAAGTCGTGTTTTAGTTCTCAAAATTTAATAATGTTCGCCGTATTGAATCTCGGAGTTCAATATTAACTTTTACTTGATCTGCATAGGTATTCCAATCCTGTACCTTGGTATTAATTTCAGCGATAATATTCGCCGCCTTTTTTATGTTCATTGACTTAGCAAAGAGGAGTAAATCTTCTTTTTCAATCTCTTTTCTTTTTCCATTAATACTTAAAGCGTGTTGGCTAACCCAGATACTATCAGGTCTGTATGCATGGCAAATATCGTAAGCAGGTGCTAATTCCCAATTGCCTCCTTCTTTAAGTCGAAAAGCAAAATTCTTAGTATGGTCATCACAGTTTTTAGCAATTACGTTAAAGATCATTCTTCGGTACATTTGCTCAGCTTCAGGATATGGTAAACGAAGTAATCTCATGGTTTGAAATAACTGTTCGTAACTGTAATTTCTAACCTCATTAAAATTATAGTGTTGCATTGCGCAAAGCGTTTGAATATGGTGTTTTATAGAACCTTTTTCTCTGTCAAATCTTTTTGTCATAAAATGAGCCCTACCATTTTCTTCCAACAATTCACATTCCATCATCTCTATGCCGCAATCTTTTGCCATGTTATAATAGGCCATCTCAATGCGCCCATATCCTTTGCTTTCTCCGAACTGAGCATCACTGACACCGTCTAGTTTTAGTAGCCAATGTTCAAATCCTTTTGGTGCATTTGCCTGTCCTGAGCGAACCTGGCCGGTTTTTTTATTATAGGCAATAATTGCTTTTGGTCTGGCTCCACCTGCAGATGTTCCGATCTTTAAAATCTCCATTACGGCCTCTTGTTCATCTTCACTGAGATTCGTTTCAAACCGCTTTCGCTTGTCGACCATTCGTTGGGCAATATCTACTAAACTATTGATTTCAACTTGAAAACTTTTTGTTGTTGGTTTGAGCTGTGTCGGTTCGAATTCTAAAGCGCCCATTCCCCTTGTTCCAATAAAGCATAACTGTTCTATTGGGTTCATACTGTTTTCTGGACGCCCTTTTTGTGCCAACCAAATATTGATTAATTGATTTCCATATTTATCCGGTAATACATCTGCTAACAAGCCCGGTAAACCTTTAAACGTATCGTATTCAATGTTTTTTGAAGGTCTTAATTCAGGAAATGAAAAGATGCTTTGATTCGATTGAATAGGCATTTTGATTGGTGCCAAATCTATATTCTTAGCTTTAAATTTAGGCGCATATTCGAAGCTAACAAGTCCCTGTTCTTCATCCCAAGCTACGGCTCCAACAGTTTGTCCCCAAATTTTAACAAAGGCTGTTTTTACTTCTACCATTCACTCTTACTTTGTTGGTTCGACTCGTTATCTGTACTCGCTCTTTGTCTTTTCTGTTTCTCCAGTTTCGCAAGTTCTAATGGGCTCAGTTGAGTTTCGGTTTTAAACAAATCAAACACATCTAGTAAATTTAAGGCTCTTAGAATCTGTATTAATGATGTTAGCGATATAGGTTCTCCATTTTCAATTTGACTCATCGTCCAACGATTGACGCCAGCGGCTTCGGCAATATTTGCTTGCGTTTTATTTTGAATCAAACGTTGGTCTTTTATGTATTTTCCAATTGTGGAAACAATTGAATTATCACTCATAGACAACCATTTCATGTTGGTGTTTGCCATCGTTACTGCTTTTTCGTGTGTTTAATGTTGGTATTTACCAACTCAAATATACAAAAAGTATTTAATCTAAATTAATATTGTTGGTAATTACCATCATTAATCTAGTTATATGCGATTAATGTTGGTAAAAGCCAATGAAATGGCTATTATTTTTTGCCGGTTAATAGGAAAACGGGATATTTACCTGTTGGTTTAACCATGATACTTGCTGTTTCGATCTTCAAGTTTCTAAATCCAGCATTTTCTGCAATGTTCAAGAATTCGTTTCGATCAAACCCCAAATGAAAGAATCCTGTATCCTCTGTATGAAAAGATCCGTCTTCCGTGTCGATATCGGCGATTGCAATGGTTCCGTTTTCGTCCAGCAATGAATAAAGCGTTTTGAAGATTTCTTCTACGTTCTCTATGTGGTGCATGGTCATGGATGAAACAATACAATCAAATTTTTGATCCAATTTCTTTTGGGTTAAATCTGCCTCCAAGATATGAAGTTTGCAGTCTATTGCGTCCATTTTGGATTGTAAAACGCTATTCATAGATACAGAAATGTCAACCGCTGTGATTTCGCCCACGAATGGAGCAATTTGAGACAACAACAATCCGGTTCCAGAACCAAAATCCATTACATGCATTTCCTTTGAAAATGGCAGCGCTTTTAATACCGCCTGGCCGATGTTATCTACATTTTGGGTTCTGGCCTTTTGATTGTCATATCCATCAGCCTTTTCTGCAAAATAATCTTTCTGTTCTGGTTCCATTTTATTCGTTTATTGGCGCGTTAAGTCTGTTTTTCTTAGCCCTATAAAGGAAATAATAAAGGACAAAAAAGAGGGTGAAAGTTACAGCATAAACTTTAAGTCCGTTTTCATTGTAGGGGTATCCATTATTAAATAACACTCCTCCAATCATCACGATCAACCAAAGCATGCCGGCACTACTCAGTAAAGTGTTTAAGGTGTTTCTCTCTTTTGATTTTAAAAAGCCATTGACGCAATAGGCTTGAAGTCCCGCGGGGGAAACTATTATTAATACGCCAGCAAATGGCCAATGTATTACTCGAAATAGGAGTCCCATAATCAAAAGGATTCCCCATATTAAAATGGGTCTTGTTTTAAACAAGGGTTGGTTTTTTGGATTATCGATTTCTTGGTCTAAAATATCTTCTTTCATTGGTTTAATAGGGTTCCGTTCTTTGTGAATTCAACATTTAAAGTTAGTCAACAATTTTCACATCATTCCTTCTGGTAATTCAATTAAATCGAGCAATTTTAAAGCGTCTTTTACCTTGAGTGTTTTTTTCATTTCCTTCTTCTCAATAAAATTCTTCCTACAAAAATAGCCACCAGCAAAACGGCGATTCCAAGGGGGTAAATCCAAACAGGAATACCGCCCGAATTCTTTTTACGCGCATTTTTAGAGGGATTGGAAATGGTCGTTTCAGAATTATCTGGAAGCATAGAAAACTCTAATTGATAAATACTAGCCACCCATTTTTTGGTCGCGTCTGGAAGGTCCAAAATAGTGTACATATTGTTGATGCTACTTACATTCTCTAGTTGGACACTTAACCAATAATCTTCTTCAATCTGATTCTTGTTTTTTCGTGCATTGTATTGGTTAATGTCCTTGGAACTCGGCTCATCGTAATACATTACGGTGAAGGATGAGTCCGGGTTGATACCATTTTCAATCCACTTCATTTCGTTTTTATAGATTTCATTGACCCAACTATTTGCTGCTTGGATTTCCAGTTTGAGTACCTTTTCCAAATCCTTCAAGCCAATTACGGCGTGCTCTAATTCGATTGCGCCTTCTGAACCTGTTCTCCTGTATTGCTCCGACATAAAGTTTCGTTCTATTTCCGATTTCGCTTTTTTCTTGTGTGCTTCAGAAACGGTTGAATCGTTAGATAGTAATGCTGCTTTTAAATAGGCACGCGAAGATAAATGTCCAGCTCCGGGACCGTCACCATTGTCGGCATTGCTCAAGACATCTCCTAAAGCTTCGAGCAGAACAGGGGAGTTGTGGTTGGAAAACTTCATCATTCCTCCAATTCCTTTTACCGCCTTTGCAATTTCATTTTTTGCCGATCCAGTAAAGTGATTTTTCTTTAGGTAGTGGTAAAAATTATCGTTTTTCGTACCAAGCGGCAAGGCGTAATTTCCAGAAAATCTTTTCTTAAAAATAAGAATTGATTCCTTACCGAAGGAAAAATTCTCGAAGTAAACGCGGCGCTGATTTTTTAGAACATGTTACTTGCAATTTTTTCATTCTTAATTCAATTTTTGGAGAGAACGTGGAAATACCGGACATGCTGAGCTTGTAAAACCGGTTTAAGCTGAGCACCCAATACCGGACTATGTTGAGCATGCGATACCGGAACATAGTGAGCAGGTAAAATCGACTGTAATTTGTTTAGTTATT
>JBLHVW010000048.1:0-22914 GCA_047628775.1 Salibacteraceae bacterium
TGTATGCATTTTCTACAGAGAATTGGGAACGCCCCCAAGAAGAAGTAGATGGTTTGATGGATTTATTGGTGCACACAATCAGTAATGAAGTTGAAGAGCTAGATCAAAGCAATGTTGTTATTTCAACGATTGGCGATACAGCTGGACTTCCACAAGGATGTCAAGATGAATTAGCAGCGGCTTACGAGCAAACAAAAACAAATACAGGAGTTAACTTAATCTTAGCGCTCAATTATAGCGCTCAATGGGAAATCGTTGAGGCAGCAAAAAAAATAGCAATAGATGTTTCAAACGGAACACTGGATTTAGACGGTATTAATAAAGAAACGATCTCTAACAACCTAACGACAAAAGGTATTCCAGATCCTGAACTGCTTATTAGAACAAGTGGAGAGCATCGAGTGAGTAACTTTTTACTTTGGCAAATTGCTTATGCAGAGTTCCATTTTACTGAGGTATTGTGGCCTGATTTTAAAAAAGAAGATTTATATACGGCTGTGCTTGATTATCAATCCAGAGAAAGAAGGTTTGGAATGGTATCAGCGCAATTAGAAAAATAAAATATGAAATTGACCTTTAAGTTACTACTCACTTGCACATTGCTTCTGTCTTTTATGACTCAGGTAAGTGGGCAAAATTTACCTGAAGACACTGCCTCAGTGAGTCCTAGTTCACTTCCAATCGCCAATCCTGTTCAACCAATGGATCCTATAATTGAGGAGGTTAATACAATGGGGCTTGATATTGACTTCATGCGACCACAGAAATATGACATAGGGCCTATTCGTGTTGAAGGAGCTGACAATTACGACCACAACGCAATTAAATTATTGGCTGGACTCCGATCAGGGCAAACAATCACGCTTCCAGGGGAAGCAATTTCAAAAGCAATTAAGAATTTATGGGCTGAAGGTATTTTCTCTGATGTTGAAGTTATAGCAACAGATGAAATTGCGGGAGTTATATACATTACGATCAAAGTTGCGCCAAGACCGAAACTTTCTCGATTTAGGTTTGTTGGTATTAACAAACGAGATGCAGATAAAATTAGAGAAGAAATTACATTGTTCTCAGGTAAAACAATCACTGAAAACTTAGTGTTTGCGACAAAGGCGAAAATTAAAGGGTATTTCAGAGATAAAGGGCATTATTCGGTTGCAGTCAATGTTAACCGCGTTCAAGATAGCTTAATGAACAATTCTGAAATCTTTGTAATTAATGTTGATAAAGGTGAGAAGGTAAAGATTGGTGAGTTGACATTTGAAGGAAACGAATCTGTTAAAACGTGGAAATTGCGCATGGCGATGAAAGATACGAAACAGAAAGCATTTTGGAGATTCTTCAAGAGATCTAAATACTTCGAAAGCACATATAAGAAGGATAAACTGGCAATGATGGAGAAATTCACGAAAGTTGGTTTGCGTGATGCTGAGATTAAAATGGATACGGTGTATTTGGCCGATAGCAAAAACCTAAACATTAATATCACAATTGACGAAGGAGATAAATACTACTTTGGAGATATTCAATGGATTGGGAATACGAAATTCAGATCTTCATTTCTTGATACGGTTTTAGGCGTTAAGAAAGGGGACCTATATAACAAGCAGCTTTTGGAAACGCGTTTGTTCATGAGTGAAGATGGACGTGATATTTCATCGTTGTATATGGATAGAGGCTATTTGTTCTTCCAAGTTATTCCGGTTGAAACAAATGTTCAAGCGCATTACATCAATTATCAGATGCGAATTATCGAAGGGAAGGAAGCACGTGTAAAACGCGTTATAATTAAAGGGAATACGAAAACGAATGATTATGTAATTCGTAGAGAGATTCGAACGAAGCCGGGTGATTTATTTAATAGAAATGACATTATAAGAACGCAAAGAGAATTGGCTCAATTGGGTTATTTCAACGAACAAGCGTTTCAAGTTAATCCAATTCCAAACCCACAAGACGGAACAGTAGATATTGAATACGTGGTTGAAGAGAAGTCTTCAGATCAAATTGAATTGTCTGGTGGTTACGGTGGAACAGGATTGGACGGAAGAGGACGAATCATTGGAACACTTGGATTGACATTCAATAACTTTAGTACGAAGAACATTTTCAAAAAAGGAGCATGGACGCCTCTTCCTGGTGGAGATGGACAACGTGTTTCATTGCGAGTTCAGACAAATGGTAAGTTTTATAGAGGGTACAATTTCTCATTTACTGAGCCATGGTTAGGTGGTAAAAAACCGAACTCGCTTACATTTGGTGCGAACTGGACATTATTAGGAAATGGATTTGCACCTACAAATGAAAGTTTCAGTGGTTTGCGTTTAGCAGGTGTTAACATTGGTTTGGGGCGTAGAAAGAAATTTCCGGATGATTGGTTCCAAGCTTATTACGAATTAAGCCTCCAACAGTATTTTGTTAAGAATGATACTCGATTTGGATTATTTACAGATGGAACAGCAAATGATCTTGCATTCAGATATGTTCTTCAAAGAAACTCTGTAAGTTCGCCAATTTACCCACAAGGAGGTTCAAACATCAAGTTTACAGCAAAGGCGACATTACCTTATTCAATGTGGGATGGTGTTGATGACTATTCGACTTTATCAAATGAAGAGCGTTTTAAAACATTAGAGTATTATAAATTCAAATTGACAGGAGAATGGTATTTCCCATTAACACCAGATAAAAAATTGGTCTTAATGCCTAGAATTGGATTCGGATTCCAAGGCGCATATAACTACGATAAAGGTTTAACACCATTCGAGCGTTTCCATTTAGGTGGAAGTGGGTTGACAGGAGTAAATCAAATTGGAGGACAAGAAATTATTGCGCTTAGAGGATACGAAGACGGATCGGGAGGTTTGAACTCTGACGGAGGTGATCCATTAATTGCGAAGTATACTTTGGAGTTGAGGTATCCAATTTCATTGAATCCTTCAGCGACATTTTATGTGCTTGGATTCGCAGAAGCTGGAAATACATATCCTACCCTGAGAGACTTTAACCCATTAAATGTTAAACGAGCAGCAGGAGTTGGAATTAGAGTATTCCTTCCAATGTTCGGAATGCTTGGATTGGATTACGGATGGGGGTTTGACACATTGGATTCTTGGGCAGGAGGTTTCCAAGGACCATCGGATATTGGTATAGTAAATAAAGGGTATTATACCAAGTTGAATTTTACAATTGGTATGAACCTAGGCGAATTATAATATCGAAATTTACAATAAATGTATTATTTTCGCCGTTCGGCAGAAAAAAGTTTAATTATGAAAACACTTGTTTTGGCTCTAATATTGATTTTTGGCACAGGGTTTGCCTTTAGTCAGAAGTACGCTTACATTGATTCTGATTATATTTTGAAAGAGATACCGGAATATTCAGAAGCAAAGGAAAAGTTGGACAAACTTGCAGACCGTTGGACGAAAGAAATTGAAAAACGTTATGATGTTTTGAATTTGAAGAAAGACAATTTTGCCAGAGAAGAAGTTTTACTTCCATCTGAAGAGAAGAAAAAACGAGAAGAAGAAATAGAGACACTTGAAACAGAAGCGATGCAAATGCAAAAAACGCGCTTTGGTGTTAAAGGGGATTATTTCCAAAAGCGTCAATCTTTAATTAAGCCAATCCAAGACCGGGTTTATGAAGCGATGGAAAAGATAGCAGGCCAAAAGAAATACGTAATGGTATTTGATAAGGCAAATCAAAGTAATTTGATCTATGGTGATCCAAAACTAGACATAAGTAATTTAGTACTTAAGGAATTGGGAATTACGGTGAAATAATCCCAACTTAAGTCATTAAACAGGAGTGAAGCTCCATTATAACTAAAAACCAGAAGGAGTAATCTCCAGAGTTGATTTAAAGAATATTTTACACAACTCAATTTAAAAAAAGAAAGAATGAAAAAATTAGTATTATTATTAGTCGTATTAGTTGGAATGGGAGGAACAGCAATGTCTCAGACCAAAATTGCTCACGTAAGATCTCAAGTTTTGTTTGATACAATACCTTCGGCGAGAGTTGCCCAAGCGCAATTGGCTAAGATGGAGAAGGATGCATTCGATGAGTTGAACGATATGAATGCGGAATTTCAAACGGCAGTAACTGCTTATCAAGCTAAACAAGGTGATTTAATTCGTTCTCAAAGAGAATATGAAGAAAAGAAATTGATGGAATTCCAACAACGAATTGAAACTACAAATCAATCATTGAAGGATTTATTAGTTGAAACATCTAATGAATTAAACATTCCTTTGCAAGATCGAATTAATAGAGCAATTGCTGTTGTAGCTGAAAGAATGAAATTGGCGTACGTTGTTGAAGCAACAACATTACTTTATTCGGCAGGTGGTGAAGATATCACGGATAAAGTAATTGTAGTGTTATTAGCATTGGATGCTAAAGAAGCTGGAGCTGACGGAGCTTCGAACTAGATATTTTTAAAATAATTTTAGCCCCGATTTGTCTTAGGACAGATCGGGGTTTTTATTTAGCTTTGGTATATGGGACCTATTGGTGTTTTTGATTCTGGCTATGGAGGACTAACCATCCTATCAGATTTTCGCAAGCGATTGCCAGAATACGATTACTTGTATCTAGGCGACAATGCTCGAGCACCTTATGGTACAAGGTCATTCGATGTTGTTTATGAATTTACCCTACAAGCTGTAAACGAATTGTTTGATCGAGGATGTGAATTGGTGATTCTTGCCTGCAACACAGCTTCAGCCAAAGCGCTTCGAACGATACAGCAAAATGATCTTCCGAAAATAGACTCAAAGAAACGTGTACTTGGCGTTATTCGTCCGAGTGCTGAAATTATTGCTCAATTTTCGAGAACAAACAATATTGGTGTATTGGCTACTCCGGGCACGGTTAGCTCAGATTCATATCCTATTGAAATAAAGAAGTTTTCGCCACAATGTGAAGTATTTCAACATGCTTGTCCACTTTGGGTGACATTGATAGAAAGCAACGAACACTTATCACATGCGGGAAAAGAGTTCATTCGAAAAGATGTTGAGGCCTTAATGGCGATGAAGAAGGATATTGATACAATTGTATTGGGTTGCACACATTATCCCGTTTTAAAAGGATATATAGAGTCTTTGCTGCCAGAAGGTATCAATATTGTGTCACAAGGAAATATCGTCTCAGACAGCCTCGCTGATTACCTCTTGCGTCATCCTTGGATAGATTCTAAATGTACAAAGAACGGAACAGTAAGTTTCTTGACTTCTGAAAGCACAGCCGAATTCAATTCAAATGCATCAAAGTATATAGAAGGCACTGTAAATTCTATGCACATTAGTTTGTAATTCTCATATTTTAGAAGTGCCTTCCAATCCATTTTAGCTTTGCTACATTGAACGAGATAGTTGTTCTGAGAATTAGGAATACTCTTAGAATTGTCTTTCTTTTAGTGAACTAAAGCTATTTCTTATGACTGTTAAAACTCTATCCGCATCTATTTTGGTGCTTGCAATTTCTTTTACAGGAACTGCGCAAGACACCAAAAACTCGGGGAATTCCTATCCAAATGATGAAATCCCTTTTTACGAAAAGGAAGGCGTTAAGTTAAGCGTGAAAAACAATACACCTCTTTTGTTTGCAGGGTTAAATGATGCTGTAGAAGGAACTACTCCAGAAGAAATGGCCCTTGATTGGATCGATAATAACAAAGAAGTACTTAAAGTAACTGATCTTTCACATTTAGTAGCGTATTCAAACCGAACGGGATTGTCAGGTTCTACAGTTCGTTTGCGTCAACACAGCAGCGGTTTGCCTGTTTATATGTCTGAAATTGTAGTACATATCTCTCCAAACAATAAAGTAACATATGTAAGTAACACACTTGACGTTTCTGTTCAGGAAATAAATACAACTCCATCTATTACTGAGGTAGAAGCTTTAGAACTGGCCAAAAGTAAAATTGGTGCTACTGGAAACCCAAACCTCATAGCAACTGACTTAAATATTTATACAAGACAAGAAGGTACTGTTCTGATTTACAAGGTTGTTCTCGAACCAGATTTTCCACTAGGAAGTTGGGAGGTTTTAGTGAATGCAGCAACAGGTGAAATAATTCGAGCGGCAGATAAAGCGTGTAATCATTCAGACCACAGTAGTTCTACTTGTTCAATGCCACCTCCAGCGAATGGAACAGGAACTGTTTTTAATCCAGATCCATTGTCGCAAGATCAAGCTCAATATGCAGGACCCTATTTAGATAACAACGATGCAACGAATGCAACATTTGACGCAGCAATGAGCACAGTAACATTACTAGACATCAATTTTACAGGCTCAATGTACGAGCTCGTTGGACCGTATGCTGAGATTGTAGATTTCGAATCACCAAACAACGGGCTGTACTCGCAAGCATCAAGCAACTTCAATTTCTCACGAGATGATGATGCTTTCGAAGCTGTGAACTGTTATTATCATATCGATGGAAGTATGCGCTACATCAATGATACGTTGAATATTGCATTAATGCCCTACCAATATTCTGGAGGTGTTCAATACGATCCACACGGCTTGAATGGTGCAGACAATTCTTATTACACTTCAGGTTCTGGAAGATTGGCCTTCGGTGAAGGTGGAGTTGATGATGCTGAAGATGCTGATGTTGTTCTGCACGAATTGGGACATGGGATTCACGATTGGGTAACTGCAGGAAACCTTTCACAAGTCAATGGATTGAGTGAAGGTTCTGGAGACTATTGGGCAATTTCTTATTCAAGAGATTTAGGACAATGGCTACCCGCAGATGCAGAGTACAATTGGATGTTTAGCTGGGATGGTCACAATCCATTTTGGAATGGACGAATCACGAATTATACAGCATTGTATCCAGGTGGATTAACAGGACAAATTCATACGGATGGTCAAATTTGGGCAACTACTTTAATGCGTGTTTATGATATTATCGGAAGAGAAAAGGTAGACAAAGCCTTTTTGGAAGGATTGGGAATGACGGGAAGTTCAACCAATCAAGAAGATGCAGCAATTGCTGTTAGACAAGCCGCAATTGATATGGGCTATTCCTGTTCCGACGTTGATGTCTTTACACAAGAGTTCACGGCAACGGGATACGTGATGCCACCGCTTCCGGGATTGTCAAGTTCTGTAACGAATACTATTTGTCCAGGAGAAACAGTTGTTGTGAACGGTACAACGTACGATCAAAACAACTTAACTGGAACTGAAATTATAACGAACGGTCAAGGATGTGATAGCACAGTAACTGTTAATTTAACGCTTACTTCAATCAATATTGGCGTTGTGAGTACAGATCCGATTTTGACTTCTGGACAGTCTGGAGCGACGTACCAATGGATTGATTGTGAAAACAATAACGCTGCAATTGCTTCTGAGACGGATCAAATCTTTACAGCAACAACAAATGGAACCTATGCGGTTATCGTTACATTTTCGAGCTGCACGGATACGTCAGCATGTGTAACTGTGATGGGGGTTGGACTTGAAGAATTTAATGCGAGTAACATCTTAGTTTATCCAAATCCATCAGAAGGAGAGATTAATATTGTATTTGAAGATGATGAATCTGCTTTTGAGTATGAAATCACAAGCTTGGATGGACGTTTGGTAAAAGAAGGAAATGATATTTATGCGCAAGAGTTGCAGATCAATATTGGAAACGAAAGCGAAGGCGTTTATTTCTTAAAGGTAAATCAAGAGAACAGAACGTATTTGTTTAAGATTATACTTCAATAGAATAGGTCGATTACTCGAAAGTCCGATTGTCCGATAGTGGATGATTGGACTTTTTTATTTTCCGCAAATCCATTCTGAAATGGATAATCATAGCTGAGATTAAAGTCAAAATTCCGACGAATACAATCGCCGTATGGATATTGAAATAATCGGCTATAATTCCAGTGAGGATTGCGCCAATCGCGTAACCTAAATCCCGCCACAATCTAAAAATTCCAATGCCTCTTGCTCGATCCAATGGATTTGTTAAGTCGGCTATTGCTGCCATAAACGTTGGGTAGACCATCGCTGTTCCCCATCCTAATAAGGCAGTTAAAATCATGAAATGAGTCATTGTTTCAGCCCAAATCATTGGGATTAGAGCCAAGCCCTGAAGCAACATTCCAATGGTCAACATGTTTTGTTTGTTGAATTTGTCTGCCATGCGGCCAGTGAATAATTGGCCAAGTCCCCAGACGGCTGGATACATTGCCGCAACACTTCCGATTTCACCCAAAGAAAAATGCTTACTGGCTAAGAGTACTGGCAATATTCCCCAAATCATTCCATCGTTGAGGTTGTTGACCAATCCCGCTTGAGTTATCGACCCTAAGTTCTTATGTTTCCAGGTGACCTGTTTAAAGAGGTTCTTTAATTGTGGAATTGAAGTTGTCGTTGATTCTTGTGCAACGTGATGCCGCGTATCTTTTATGAAGAAAACACTAAGTATAAGCCCAAAAAACACCAGTACAAACCCCAAATAGAATGGGTAAGGGCGAATTCCATAATTGTCAGCGATCCAGCCCGTTATGATAGCTACAATGGCGATTGAAAGATAGCCCGCGAATTCGTTAAGCCCCATTGCGAAACCGCGTCGTTTTTCACCAACTAAGTCTATTTTCATTACCACAGTGCTCGACCATGCTAACCCTTGATTGATTCCTAGAAAAACATTTGCGCCAATAATCCAGCTCCAGTTGGGAGCGAACATTAAAATGAACGGTACAGGAATTCCAAAAAGCCAACCAATGACAAGCAGGTTTTTACGACCGACTTTATTAGCTAACGTTCCAGCAAAGTAATTGGAAATTGCTTTTACGATTCCGAAGACGATAATGAACGAAAGGATCGCCATATTCGCTGCTAAGGCAAATTCTTCCTCAGCAACTTGTGGTAATATGGAGCGTTCCAAGCCGACCATTCCACCAACGAATCCATTTACGATTACGAGGAGCGCGAACTGTTTCCAGTTGGCTTTCAAGCCCAATTGAACTTCACTCATGAGTTGATTTTACTTTCCATCGTCCAGCGCATCACAAAAGCTCTGTCTTTGGCTGCTTTCGCTTTTTCTCCTTCAAATAAACTATCAATTGTACCATTGAATAATTCAATCCAGCGATCCAAATGTTCTTTTTTAATAGGCATGTTTATGTGGAGCTGCGTCACATCGGTTTTGTAACCTCCTCGATCCAATAGAGCGAAAGCCCAAAAGTGAATCATCTTGGGAACGTGATTTTCAAAATTCATGTGCTTAAAGAAAGGAGCTAGTTGCTCATCTTTAAGTGCTTTACCGTAAAAGGCGCGAATAAACAATTCAACGTCTTCTTCATTTTTGATGTCTCTCATTTCTGACAATTTATAGTACAAATCTACGGAATCAACGACCACCAAATATGATTTGCGTCATGTAAGCGAGAAATAATTTTCTTTCTGAATCCTGAGTAAATTCTGATGTTTTTAATTCTAAGCAAATCAATTTTTAGTTAAAAACACCTAAAACCCTATTAAGTCGATAGAGTAAATGTATATTTGTCGAGAAATTTTATTATATGATTATAGATTCTATCGGTTTAAAAAGGTCTGGCATTGTTGCGGGTGACAACAAGGTGTCCGTATTGAAGACAATTTCGTGGCGTATCATCGGTACAATCGATACAATGATTATTTCTTATGTATTGACAGGAAAGTTGGATATAGCGTTAAGTATTGGAGGAATAGAGGTCGTTTCAAAGATGATTCTTTATTACCTACACGAGCGCGCTTGGGTTAAATATTTAAAACGTTAACTATGAATTTATCTGATATAAATAAAGATTTAAAAAAAAGATCACCGAACGAAATAGTTCAATGGGCATTAGCAGTTGCGAAACGTCCAATTGTCACAACGAACTTTCGTCCATTGGAAGCGACTTTGTTGCACGCCGTGACAAGTGAAAACAAATCTATTCCGGTTATTTGGTGCGATAGTGGATACAATACACCGCAAATATATCAACATGCGGAACGAACGATCAAGCAATTGGGTTTGAATATTGACCTCTATGTTCCCAAACAATCGATGGCGCATAGAAATATCACGCTCGGTATTCCAGAAGTGGACACTCCAGCTCATGACGAATTTACGCGTCAAGTGAAATTGGAACCCTTTGGCAGGGCAATGAAAGCGCATCAAGCCGATGTTTGGTTCACCAATTTGAGAAAAGAACAGACCGCGCATCGATCAACACTTGATATTGTAAGCCAAACGGCTGATGGAGTTCTTAAGATTTGTCCATTTTTCTATTGGAATGATTCCCAACTAGAAGCCTATATCGAAACAAATGGACTGGAATCTGAAAACAATTATTACGACCCAACGAAAGCCTTGGAAGGGCGTGAATGTGGATTGCATACGTAAAATTGGATCGCTTCGCTTTTTAGATTTTGGATCGTCTTTCGGCTCTTGGATAGATTTTGATACTAGAAACTATCCAACATCCAAAAGCGAAGCGATCTAAGAAGGAGGCACGACTGATCCAATAAAAAAACAAGAAATGAAAAATAAACACTTACTCGAATTAGAAAACGAGAGCATATATATCCTCAGAGAAGTAGCGGCGCAGTTTAAAAAGCCTGTTCTACTTTTTTCTGGTGGAAAAGACTCAATTGTTATGGCACGATTGGCTCAAAAGGCGTTTTATCCGTCTAAAATTCCATTTTCGTTTATGCATATCGACACGGGGCATAATTTCCCAGAGACGATAGAGTTTCGCGATCAAATTGTAAAAGAGTTGGATGTGGAATTAATTGTTCGATACGTTCAAGATTCTATTGATCAGAATAAAGCTCAGGAAGAATCGGGAAAGTACGCGAGTCGGAATGCGTTGCAAACGGTAACGCTTCTTGACGCAATTGAAGAATTCCGGTTTGATGCTTGTCTTGGTGGAGCCAGACGTGATGAAGAGAAAAGCCGTGCGAAAGAACGTATATTCTCTGTTCGTGATGATTTCGGACAATGGGATTACAAACGCCAACGCCCCGAGCCATTTCAAATCTTGAATGGGCGAATTAACTTTGGAGAAAACGTTAGAGCATTCCCAATCAGCAACTGGACCGAAGAAGATATTTGGACGTATATTTTACAAGAGGGATTGGAATTGCCATCTGTATATTTTGCACACAAACGCAAGCTGGTTAAACGGGAAGGAGCACATATTGCACATTCAGATTTTTTGAATATCGTTGAGAGTGATGAGATTGAAGAACACATCGTTCGATTCAGAACCGTTGGTGACATGACATGTACGGCTGCATTTATTTCAGAGGCCGATACGGTTGAGAAAGTTTTGCACGAAAATATGCAATCGAAGCATTCCGAAAGAGGAGCGAGAATAGATGATAAACGAAGCGAATCTGCATTGGAAGATCGTAAAAAAGGAGGCTACTTTTAAGCGATTATTAGATACGCTTCTCTTTTTATTTCTCGGCTTTTCGATTTTTCGAAGAATCGTGGAAACGAACAAAGTGAGTGATCGAACAATTGAACAATCGAATTTATTATGGAATTAGTTAGAATAAGCACTGCTGGAAGTGTAGACGATGGAAAAAGTACCTTGATCGGAAGGTTATTGTACGACAACGATGCGTTGACCAAAGAGCAAGAAGATTTAGTGCGAAAAAAGACAAAAGAAAAAGGGTGGGATGATCTCGATTTGAGCGTTATTACTGATGGATTGGTTGCTGAACGTGAACAAGGAATCACGATCGATGTGGCCAACATCTATTTTTCTACAGAAACGAGAAAATTCATTATTGCTGATAGTCCAGGTCATGTTGAGTATACGCGAAACATGGTTACTGGAGCCTCAATGGCGCAGACATCAATCATTTTGGTTGATGCCCGTAAAGGTCTTTTGGAACAAAGTTTCCGCCATTTTTACATCAGTCAATTATTGCGTTTGGAAAATGTTATTTTCTGTGTAAACAAGATGGATTTGGTTGATTACAGCGAAGATGTGTTCTTGGAGATTAGCGTTGAGATTCAAAATATGGTCGAAGCACTCGATGCGGACATCAATTACAGAATTGTTCCCGTAAGTTCATTGAAAGGCGATAACGTAGTTAAGAAATCGACGAACATGCCTTGGTACTCGCGTGAAACATTGAATGAATTATTGCACGCCGAAAAAGCAAATAAAACGGAGAAGCTTCCTTTTCGATTTGATGTTCAACAGGTGAATCATTCGCAGGAAAATGGGTTTGTGGATTACCGCGGATTGGCAGGACGCGTTGTGAGTGGAGAAGTAAGCGTTGGCGATAGAATTGTCATTCGTCAAGGACACGGCTCTTCGAATTTGGAAAGTATTGTAACTGAAATTAGACGTTTCACGGAATCAATCGATACGGCTCAAGCAGGTGATAGTGTTTCAATTTCAATCGCAGATGAAATAGATATTAGCAGGGGAGGAGTTCTTTCCTCAAAGGAAAATTTGGTCGAAGCACAATCTTCAATTTCAAGTACTGTTGTTTGGATGGATGAAAGTGCAGGCCAAGTAGGCGCCAAGTATTTGTTGAAAGTCGGATCGAGAGAATTCCCAATTAAAGTTCAAGCGATTCATTCGAAAGTAGATCCAACAAAAGCGAATCAATCATTCGATGTCAATACAATAGAAATCAACGATATCACGAAAGTGGATCTGCGTTTAAGTCAATCCGGTTATTTTGACTCCTACGTGGACAACAAGAACAATGGGATATTTATACTAATCGATTTACAGAGTAACAATACGATTGCGGTGGGCTTCGTGGATTAATAGTTAAAACAGTTAATCAAAAATGCGTCTCTCTTGGTTTAACCTAGAGAGGCGTTTTTCATTTTTATTAACTAACATCTAACCTTACTTAAAATTTGCATTAAGATTAGATCTTTAGTTGCTGAAGCCATTATTATTTATCTTTAGAAAAAGAACAAATAATTTATCACATGTTACCCTTATTATTTCTTGTCGGAATTATAATTTTCGTTTTAATCGTAATCTGGTCAATATATAACGGTCTCGTGCGGGCCAAAAATGTTGTGGACGAAGCGTTTAGTGGAATTGACGTTCAGCTTAAAAAACGTTTCGAATTGATTCCAAATTTGATTGAAGCAGTAAAAGGGTACAATGAATATGAGGCTACGACGCTCGAGAAAATTGTGGAGCAAAGAGCCGGCCTAGATGGCTCATTAAAAGAAACTGCCGCGTTTGATTCGTCAATAACGAGTACTTTAAAAAGATTTCGAATTCAAGTTGAAGCATACCCTGATTTAAAGGCAAACTCTCAATTTCTTAAATTAATGGACGCTCTTTCCACTGTTGAAAATGAGCTTTCAATGGCCAGAAGGTATTTCAACGGAGCTACACGAGATTTAAATATTAAGGTTGATGTTTTTCCAAATGTATTGATCGCTAAACGTTTGGGTTTTAAAAAAACAGCTTTTTACGAAATCAACGAAAATGAAAAAAGTGCCCCATCGGTTAGCCTAAATAAAGATTAAATGAAAAATATTGCACTCCTACTACTTCTAATTACGTCTTTTGGATCTTATGCTCAGAGTATCGAGGATCAAATAAATAAATTTTCTGAGAGATTGAAGTATCCGACAATGGAACGGATTCTTCATTTCCATAGTGATGTTAAAATTCAGAAAGATTGTTCAGTAAAGATTACAGAGAGAATAGTTGCAAATGTTACTGGCGATGAATTCAAAAGAGGAATTTTTAGAGACATTCCACTCACATACGATAAAAATGGAGGGAGTTACCACGTATTGTTCAATTTGGATGGAGTTAAAAGAGATGGTCGTGAGGAGTCGTATAAAACGGAAATACTGTCCAACGGAATTAGAATCTATGTTGGAAAGGAAAATGTATTTTTAAACCGAGGAGTTCATATTTTTGAAATCAGTTATGTGGTAGAGAATGTACTGCTCTTTTACGATGACCATGATGAGTTTTATTGGAATGTAAATGGCAATGGATGGGATTTTAGTACGGATTCAATTTCAGCAACGGTCTATTACCCAAAAGGTGCTAACTATTTGCAACACGATGGATTCACAGGGGAATATGGAAGCTCTAAAAAGGAATTTAGAGTTGAGAAAAGTGAAAATTCAATCACTTATATTGGATCGACAGAACTTTACTCAAACCAGTGTTTGACTGTTGCAGTAGGGTGGGACAAAGGACATTTGAGTTATCCAACCTTTCTGGATAAGGTTCTCTTTTTTATACGGACGTATGCAATTTGGTTTCTTGGATTACTCGGTATTTTGATTGGATTGTCTTTTAATTTTATCATGTGGAGAAAATATGGAATCGATCCGAAACCAGGAACGATTATTCCAAGATTTTACGCTCCAGAGGGCTTGTCTCCGGCAGAATGCGCGTATTTGGACAATGAAGGAAGAGAAACGGATACAATGTTTGGTTCAATGCTTCTCATTTTGGCCTCCAAGGGTTGGATTGAGCTAACACGAAAGAGCGGTGATGTTTATTACGTGACAAAACCATCTTCAAAAGGAAAACAGGTCGAACTCACGGAAATTGAACAAAAATTCCATGATAAACTGATGGCTAAGGATGTCGTTTATATTATTAAAAACAAATACAATGCTCGATTGTCTAGAGCCTCTGATTTGTTAACGAATAGCATTGATGCAAAGCAAACGGGGACTTACTATGTTCGAAATTCATTTTTGAAAACAAGACAATATATTTTTCCAGCAATTACCCTTCTTCTCTGCCTAATAGCTATGTTTAAATTGGGAGGTTCAGGCTTCATCGTTGCACTTGCTGTAGGATTGCACCTGATTATTAATTGGTTTTTTGGTCGATTGTATGAGCAACCTACAAAGAAAGGGAGACAAGTAATGGATGAAATTCAAGGTTTCAAAATGTATATGAAATACGCGAATAAGGATCAAATAAAGTTGATGAATCCTCCATCGATGGAATTCAAACATTTTGAAGAAAATTTATCGTTTGCTGTCGCGCTTGGTGTTGCCAAAGAATGGGCAGGACAATTTGATCAAGAAACTTTACGACAAGCAAATTCTGGCGGTATGCCGTATATGCACGGGATTGCTTTCATGCATTTTGGTCACTTCAGTTCATTCGGAAGTGAAATTTCTACAGCCATTTCATCTGCGCAAACTCCTCCTTCTGCAGCAAGCGGTGGTGGCGGTTTCTCGGGTGGTGGCGGTGGTGGATTCTCTGGCGGAGGATTTGGCGGCGGTGGCGGTGGAGGCTGGTAGAATTTGAATCGTACAAAGAAATTATAAAGCATAAAAAAGCGCCTTGGTTTATCCAAGACGCTTTTTTAGTTTAAGCTAACTCATAACTCATAACTCATAACTCCAATTCTAGTTCTTCAAAACTTTCTTTGCAACCGCACCATTCGCAGTTTCAATAGTTACGATATACATTCCAGTTCCGTAATCTGTAAGATCCAATTCAATTGAATTTCCGATATGAGACTTGTTTACCAAAACCCTACTCGAAGCATCAATTAAAGTAACATTGAATTGAGTGTTTTCATCCGAACCAAGAGAGATTGAAATAAAATCGGTTGTTGGGTTTGGAGAAATTGAAATCAAGTCAACTCCAGTTAAAGAAGCAACTCCAAGGTCATCAATTAAATAACTCACTGATGTGTCTGAACTACATCCATTATATGTACAAGCTACTGTATAAAGTCCGTTTGACATAACCCCATGACATAAATCTGTTCCATTTTGAATTGAAGTCCCGTCTAAGAACCATTCAAGTGTCGATCCAGCCCCACATCCATCAGTACATAATTCTTGAGCCGTATCTAAAAGTAAATTCCAAGTAATTATCGGTTGAGATGGCTGCGCATTAACAGTTACCTCTAATGAGTCCATATCTGAACAACCACCAGCATTCGCGTATGTGTAATACAACATGAATGTTCCTGCTCCAGCCATTGGAGGAGAAAATGCTGTTCCACCTACAACTCCAGTTCCTGAATATGTTCCTCCTGCAGGAGTTCCTCCAGCGAAGTTGTCATCTACATCCGTAACACAATATGTTGTCGAAAGCGTTCCGAAATCTGCAGTTGGGTATGGGCTCACTGTAAAGGTTACCGTATTACTTGTATCTGTACAAATGCCATCATTTGCCACTAAGTAGTAAACTCCTGCCGTCCAAACATCCAATGCATTCGTTGTTGCACCAACGATTACGCCATTGGCATCATTCCATTGGTAATTTGAATTTACCGATTGATCGAACAGAGAAATCGTATCGCCTGTGCACACCGTTTGCGCGCCAGAAACATTTAAGTTAACGCTCGGGCAAATCGCAGCGAGCATCACCTCAACTCTCGATGAAAGTGTCTTTTCTAGTTTACTCGCAGGCATGTTTACCGTTGCACCTTGAGAGAACCAAATGAGCTCTGTACCGTTCGTTCTTCCAGCTAAATTTAAATATTGTTCATTCCCTGTTGCCAATGCGTTCCCGTCATAATAGTAACCCATATCGTATGAACTCGTTCCACCACTAAACACTCCGTAGTAATGAGAATCATCAACCTGAACAATCGAAGAAGGTGTTGTAGTAGAATTCGGTATCATATCAACCCTATACAAGTGAATTGGTTGAGTTGCTGTAAGACTTACAACTTGAACACTGTCGATGGCTCCATAGGGTAATGTCATGTCAACCGGGCCTACAAAAGAATAAATACTTTCATCTCCAATTGCTGCTCCCGAAGCCAATTGTGCTGCTCCGAAAACTGTTCCGTCATTTCCGTTCGGAGAACTGTCTGCTGCAATGCCAGCCGCATCAAAATTCCAATACCCTCCCAAAGAAGCATATTGCGGATGTGATGCTGTCACCTTTTGGCACATGTAATCTAGAATAGATGACTGTGGCAATCCTTCTGACCAAACGCGTACTTCGTCTATCATTCCGTCAAAATATCGAGTTCCACCAATAGTATATGCTGCTCTACCAATTGTTAAATCATACGTTCCTGTATTTACAATTCCAGACGCCGCTTGAGCGCCTACTTCAACACCATTGATATAGATTTTCATTGTTGTTCCGTCAAATGTTCCAGCAACATGGTACCATTGTCCAATAACCATTGCACCAGGGGCAGAATTTAATTCAGTCCAAGCTGCTCCGAGAGAGAAGTTAAATGATAACGTACCATTGGCTCCTGCTCTTAAAACATAGCCTTCATCCCCAGTTTGCCAGCCGTCTTTTGAGATGATTACGTTTTCCCAAACGTTCGTTGCCCAACTGTCCGCCTTAATCCAAGCCTCAAGCGTTATATAATCCGGGTTAATACTTGCGTCGTGAGGAATGCTTATGTAATTCGAGTTAAAATCAAAAGCATTTCCCGATCCTGGAGATTGCGCCGAAGATTGAAATGATACTGCTGATGCCAGAGCCAATGCGGCTAGCGTTTTTGTGAGTGTTTTCAAAATGTGTAAATTTTATAATGCAAAGGTATGGAAATTAACTATTAAGGCGCAAATGTTGTGTTAACAGCTGGCTGAATTAGTGCTGTTTTTTTTAACCTTTAACTCTAAACCCGATTGCCGAATTTATATTCCTCTGTCGTCGAGCAATTCTCCTTCTGGCGCTTCTAAAGTGTTTTCCCACTGTCGTTTCAAGATTGCTCTCAGTGCCCAAGTGGCTATTAATCCGATAAGAATACCCATTAAGCTTAAGGTAATCTGTGGAAGCTCTAATGTTCCGTCTGCACCCACAAGGAAGGCTATTAATACAACAAGAAAAGGTGAGGTTATTAAGATGGTAACGTAAACCAAAGCACCTAAAACCGCATATAGCCATTTCGACTTGTTGTGTTTTTCTGCAAGAGTAAAATACCATTTTCCCACCCAATATATTATAAGTAATCCTAACATGCTTTTTCTGAATTTGTGGTTGGGTTCGTTTTATGAATTCCGAAGATACATATAACAGGCGTTTCGGTTTCACAGTTTGCGATTCAGCGTTAATTCGCTTTTACCAATTCCCAATCCAAAATTAATCCTGCAATCAAAATTTTGAGAAGTTGTTCCTGTTAAAATTGGAAGTAGAAATGCAGCTATAGTCTATCCAAATCCATTTGAGTCATCATTTCATTTAAAATTGAATACCGATCAAACTCTAATTGCCACAGTTGGCTTTATTGATGTTTCGGGTAGAGTGTATTACAAAAGCAACATTACAATTTGTAAAAGGAATGAATGCTATTGAAACACCTGCCTTAGACAAGGACGTGTATTATTTAAGAGTTCAACTTGAAAATACTTTGGTTCGTGTTAAAGTTGTAAAGAAATAGAAGGTGTTATATACACGCTAAACTTCTCGAAATACTTGGTTAAGTCATTCTCAGATAACGGTTCAAAATTGGTTTCAATTGTCTTTACAAAGTGATTTTTGCTACCTTAGATTTGAAATAAATTTTTTCTCCATTCTTCTCCAAATGATAAAAAAAATTCAGCCCTTTTCGTATTCAGGTTCCATACAAGCTCCTTGTTCCAAAAGTTATATGCAACGTGCGATTGCGATTGCTTGCATGGGGCAAGGAGAATCTAAAATCTTTGGATTTACAAAAAGCGAAGATGTCGATGTTGCTATAAATATTGCCAAGCAATTGGGCGCTGAAATAAAATTAGAAGATTCTATTCTATTCGTTCAAGGTATAATAAAGAATGAGGATAAAATGGTCTCAATTAACTGCGGCGAAGCTGGGTTGAGTACACGCATGTTTAGTGCTGTTTCAGCGGCATTGTATCAACATGTTCAAGTAAACGGCTCTGGGTCGATATTGACGCGGCCCATGGATATGGTCATTGACGCTTTGACTCAATTGGGAGCTACTGTTGATTCCAGCAACCAATTTTTGCCATTAACAATTAAAGGCGGACTTCACTCAGCAGAAATTGAAATTGATGGGTCAGAAAGTTCTCAATTGTTGACAGGCTTGTTGATTGCGCTTCCTACCTTAAATGGAAATAGCGTTGTGAATGTCAAGAATCTCAAGAGTAGACCGTATATCGATATGACATTGGAAATTCTAAATGAATTTGGAGTTAAAGTTGAGAATAGAGCATACGAAACGTTCATCATTAGCGGAAATCAGAAAACGAAAGGAATTGATTACCAATGCGAAGGCGATTGGAGTGGAGCTGCATTCCATTTGGTTGGAGCTGCGGTATCTGGATCAATTGAGTTATTGGGTTTAAATGCTAATTCAAGTCAGGCTGATATAGAGATATTAACTGCGCTCAAGTTGGCAGGTGCAAACGTTGAAGTCAATACTGATTCAATAAAGGTAAGTAAGGACAAATTGAATTGTTTTGAATTTGATGCGACGCAATGTCCAGACCTGTTTCCGCCAATTGCTGCGCTCGCCGCCTGTTCTGACGGCATTTCGACTATTTACGGTGTAGAACGCTTGATTCACAAAGAAAGCAATCGGGCACTAACGATTCAGACTGAAATGGCCAAGCTTGGTATTAAAGTTACTCTCGATGGAAATGCAATGCACATTAAAGGCGGTTTGATATCGGGAAATGCAATTTCTTCCAATTACGATCATCGAATCGCAATGATGGGTGCTGTTTTGGCAAGTGTAAGTTCTCAATCGATCACCATAACGAATTCTGAAGCAATTTCTAAGTCTTATCCTAGTTTCTATTTAGACCTTCCCAAATAAAAGGTAGATAACAAAAAAGACCTTTCTCCAGAAGAGAAAGGTCTTTATCGCTAAAATCAGATACTACCACCTATCTGAATTTGTAATTCGTTATTGATAAACAGTTAAGTTTCAATAACGAACTAGAACTAATCTAAAACCGTCAAAATACAATAGTTGTATTTATAACGTTACACTAATATCATGGTTTTTTGACGGAAAGCATAGAATATAGCTTACAAGAAATATAGCTACCCTGTAATATAACCATAGCGAAACCATAGCAGGCCCTGAAATCCTTTGTTAGCAATGGTTTTAAAATCTATATATTTGTGGAAATATGACGCGGCAGGCTCGTTTTGGTGTTTGTTAAGCCCATTTTTTTCCGAATTCTTGACCGATCCACCTCAATACTTGACGAAGTTTTATGAAGAATAGATGAAATTTGTTTCGTATCAAGGTTCAGTTTTAGCAAAGCACAAACCTTTATTTCGGCTCTTGTTAATTCCGGATAGATTTCAACCAATTTTTTGAAAAACCGAGAATGCAATTGCTTGAATGGAACTTCAAATTCTTCCCAAGAACTGTGTTCCAATTCCATTTTAAGCTTGCGAATTACGGTCAGTAATAATTGACTATCCTCTGGATTCGCTCTTTCATTTATTTCTTGCAAGGACGAAATTGTTTTTTTCATTTCCTCGCTTTTTCTCAAGATCTGAATAGCGCTAGAAACAAGTTCCTTATTCCGAAGTTCTAAGGCATCGTTCAATTCTTGCTTCTGTTCTTCCTTATCGTCAATTGTCTTGGTTTTCCTTCTTACAAGAATGTAAGCAACAAACAGGATAAGCAAAGCAGCCAATATCAAAATCAGAATCAAATAGTTCTTTTTCGCTAAAATCAAATCATCATTTTTTCGATCCGTTTTAAGCTTGTCTTTTTCGATTTTATTCAAGCGTTGTTCGTGCTTGAATTTATCATTCAGCTCTAAAGAGACCAGTGCTTCACCTCCCGAGACGCGCTCCAAGCTATCGGACAGGTTCTTGAATTGTTCCAGATAATCCAAGGCCAATTCCGTTTTGCCACTTGCCTTTGCACTTTTGTACATACTCTCAATTGTAGACTTCATAAATTGGGACATCCCAAAATCAGTTGCCAATTCATGCGCATTGGTATAGAGTTCCAGTGCCTTCGAATGATTGCTCATTTCAGCTTCATACCCAGCTGTCACAATCCAGAAATCTATTTTAGGATCCCCTAAATTGTACTCAACTATGATATCTTCCGCACTTTTTAGATAATACGTGCAAGAATCATAATTCTTTTCTGCCAAATAGAGATCTGCAATTGCGATCAGGCTCAGCGAAATCTCTGGCTGACTATTCATTTTCGTGAAAATATCGAGTGTTTCTCGCACACTCTTTAGCGCTTTCTTAGTGTCACCTTGTGAACTATAATATTCTGATAGGTTCGCTAAACCTGCCGCCAAACCATATTGTTTATTTGCTTCACGATTGATTTTGATGGATTCTTTAATCATCGAGATGGCTCTCTCCATATTCCCCGACCGCTTATATATGAGGCTCAAAGAGTTGTATGTACTCGCTAGATTGGCAGAATCTTTCTCATCAATGAATTGGTGCTTGGCCGCGCCTAATAATTGAATGGCTCTCTTATCGTTACCAATTATTAAGAACAAAGTGCCTTCTTGAAAATTTGCCAGGGCTATTTTATCCATGCTCTCAATTTCACTCGCCACAATCCTGGCTAAGTCGACGTATTCAAATGCTTTGGTTAAGTTGTTTTCTCTTTGATAAACTATTGATAGAATTAAATATGCGCTTGCCTTAAGAGTGTTGTTTCCGATCTTTTTCGCATCGGACAATGCTCGGTTCGCGTAAATTTTAGCAGAATCAAGCTTTGAAACCATACACCTATTCGCATTCGCTAAATTGGCCCGAATGGCAGTTTGTTGTCTCTTTGAGCCTACTTCGTCTTGAGCCTGTGACAGGAGCGGCAAAAATAAAATCAATAATGCGGATAATATGGATCTCATATAAAGATGAAGTGGCAAGGCAAATTTCTCTGCATAATTAATAATAATACTAAATACTGGGCGAAAGTATTTTGAACAAAAGTTTATTCTTACAATATAGACGAAATAAATAGACGAATATTAGAATTCCATATGGAAGATTAAAGGATTTTCCAAGAGAATTTATTGGAGAGCGACCAAATTCTATTTTTGTCAACCCAATAATTTAGGAAATAGTTTGTTCTTTGGTTGGCTGTTTTTATGTGGATTTACTTTGTGGATACGAAGAAGGAAATTATGGTCTGTGAGCAAGGAAAACAGTTTGTTTTTGCTCGGATTTTTACTGTCCATTTATACGGTTGGAATCCTTTCATTGTTTGTATATGTGGGCGACCGATACAACCTAACGACCAATCTGGTTTTTATATTTAGTATCACATTCTGTTTACCAACACTTCGAAATTATCTTGCGGAGAAGCGAGGTGAGAAATCAACTGCAAAATAATTTTGGGTTCCTGTCTACTTATTAAAATCGAATCTTAATAGGGGCCAACAGAAAATGGCACACGATTTTTATGATAACGCGTCGTGCAGATATATTCGGGTGATTTGCATTCGTTAAAATCTAACTCCATATATCCACGGTATGATTCAGGACCTTTTACTTCAAAAACTGCACCTTTTGAAAGTGAATTCATATCAAACCAGTTTCCCGTTCTATCATCTTTAATTTTTAAACCCATCAAATTTTTAAATTGAGAGTTTTCTATTCTTGAGTGGATAATTGTAACAAGAACCGATGTGTCTGTGAGGAGCTCATAATCAAATAGGCCAATGAATTCAAGCATCGATTCGTAATCAATTTCGATCCAAGAAGTGTCAACAATGCCAATTGAGTCTTTCCATTGTGGAATGCTGTCTAGAATTCGCTTTTGCATAATACTATTGAATCCAGCATTGTACGCAAATATGGATTCATCCAAAATTATGTCGCCAGTCATTTGAAGTTTAACACCATATCTTTCGTAAGAATACTATTCGCATGATGTTACATGCCCAGGGTCACCAGCTGATCGAATAAAGAGTCCTGAATGATTTCTCGCTTCTTCCACACCTTCTGCATAAGCAAGAGAGTCGGATCTAATACTTGCGTTCACTTTTGATCGAATGGAGTCTCG
>JBLHVW010000049.1:0-22867 GCA_047628775.1 Salibacteraceae bacterium
CCCGGATAAACCTTCAACGCCTCTTCTAGGCACTTCACAGCCTTTTTCAATGAGTCTTGATTCAATACATAAGCAATTCTAGCTTCTTGTGTACCTTGTCCTTCTGTTGAATAGAAACCACTTGCTGGTGCCATCATTACTGTATCACCGTTGTATTCGAAATCTTCGAGGAGCCATTGACAAAACTTTTCAGCGCTATCCACTGGGAATTTAGCAACGCAATAAAATGCGCCTCTTGGCATAGGGCAGAAAACACCATCGATTTTATTCAAGCCATTTACCATTATGTTTCTTCGCTCAACATATTCCGAGACAACATCGTCAAAGTAGGACTGAGGAGTGCTTAAAGCTGCTTCTGCTGCAATTTGATCTATTGTTGGAGGAGATAAACGTGCTTGCCCGAATTTGAGCGCAGCGGCCATTACTTCTTTGTTCTTCGTAATCAAAGCTCCAATTCTAGCACCGCACATTGAGTAGCGCTTAGAAACAGAATCAATCATGATCACATTATTGTCAATTCCTTCCAGATTCATCACCGAGAATGGAGTTGCTCCGTCGTAACAGAACTCTCTGTAAACTTCATCGGCGAATAAAAACAAATCATGTTCCTTAACGATGTCTCGAAGTTTTTCCAATTCTTGTTTAGAATACAAATAACCCGTAGGATTTCCTGGATTGCAAATCACAATCGCTTTTGTCTTTGAGGTGATCTTCTTTTCAATTTCTTCAACTGGAGGAAGTGCAAATCCGCTTTCAATAGTTGCCGTTACTGGAACGACTTTTATTCCTGCTGCAACAGCAAATCCATTGTAATTCGCATAAAATGGTTCTGGAATAATCACCTCATCGTGTAAATCACAAGTCGTTAAAAAGCCAAAAGTCAAAGCTTCAGATCCACCAGTTGTAATAAGGATGTTTTCAGATTCAACAGGCAATCCTGCATTTTTGTAGTACTTCGATAAATTATCACGGTACGATTGAAATCCTGCCGAGTGACTATATTCAATCACCTTACGATCTATGTTCCTTATAGCATCCAAAGCAACTTGAGGAGTTTCAATATCAGGTTGTCCAATATTTAAATGAAACACTGATTTACCACTTGCTTTGGCTTTTTCAGCGTAAGGTACCAATTTACGTATTGGCGATTCTGGCATCTTAATCGCTTTGTTGGATATAGTCGGCATACAATTAATTTGGCGCTAAATTAATTAGAAAGTTTAAGTCTCTTTATAATAATTTAGATTTTGTTTCTTTGTTAAATGAAATTCCTAACGGCGACCGCTATTCTATCCATTTTCCTGTTCTCTTGTGGGGAAAAGAAGAAGGCCGAACCGAAACAAGAAATCGAAGTTGTTGAAGAACCAATCGTTATTGAGGTAGATCCAATGAATGACAGTGTATTAGCGAGATACGATTCCTTTGGTTTAATAGAATTGAAAGACAAAAGAATCTTAATTGATCTAAGGTATTCAACGGATAATAATTTTATGAAAACCGTGCTTTACGACACGTTAAATAAGTTGTTCCTTCAAAAAGAAGTTGGGATTCGTCTTGTTCATTGTCAAGATTATCTCGATTCGCTTTACCCCGGATTGCATTTGAAAATATTTGATGGTGTTCGTCCGCTACAAGTGCAACGTGAGATGTGGGATGCCATGGATACAGTTCCTGTACGATTGCGAGGTAAGTTTGTCTCAAATCCAATTTACGGTTCAGGACACAATTACGGAACATCAGTGGACTTAACAATTTGCGATTCACTTGGACAAGAATTGGATATGGGAGCAGGGTACGATGATTTCAGGACTATTGCATTCCCAAGCAAGGAAGCTCACTTTTTAAAAACGGGAGAATTGTCAAAAGAGCAATACGAAAACAGAAAACTGCTAAGAAAAGTAATGCGATTTCAACGGTTTTACGGGATTCCAAGCGAGTGGTGGCATTTCAACGCTTATTCTCGAATGGCAGCAGAAGCGAGGTTTGACCTTCTTTTGGATGAATCAGGAAACCATACGAAATGGGTTTCGCCAAAAATGAAGAAGGACACAATTGTCGATTCGATACGTACCTTAGTTCCATCAACTATTTAATCCTCATGACTCATTTTTTTTTAAACCTTAATCTTACGTGCCTGCTGCTTTGTATTTCCTTCTCTGGGCGATCACAAACCGACAGTACTGAATTGTATGAAATGCTGGACTCTATCGTTGATATGGGCGTGAGAAATTATGAGGATACTGCTGTTTTGAATCAAGTCGGGAATTATATTTACAGTCAGTTTGAATTGCATTCTGACAAGGTTTCCAAGCAAGAATTTCAGATTGGATCGTTAACGTTTTTCAACGTGATTGCGCTTGTAGGTGACACAACAAAACCGCGAATTGTCGTCGGAGCGCATTATGACGTTTGTGAAGTACAAGACGGAGCTGATGACAACGGTTCAGGCGTGGTTGGATTGATAACCACTTTGAAAAACTTGAAAGACCATCAGAGTGAATACTGTTACGAATTTGTGGCCTATACACTCGAAGAACCGCCGTTCTATGGTTCTGAATACATGGGAAGTCATATTCATGCAACCGACTTAAAGAAAAGGGGAGTGGAGGTGTATGGAATGATCTCTCTCGAAATGCTCGGCTTTTTTAGCGACGAAAAGAAATCTCAACGCTACCCATTGGGGATTTTGAAGTTGTTTTATGGAGGCAAAGGAGATTATATCACGCTTGTTGGGACATTCCACAAAGGGAAGTTCGTCAAGAAATTCACGAAAGAATTTAAGAAGTCTAAAATGATCAAAACGAAAAAGTTCACCGGACCGAAAAGTTTAGCAGGAATTGATTTTAGCGATCACCGAAGCTATTGGGCACTTGGAATGGATGCAATGATGATTACAGACACTTCCTTTTACCGAAACGAGAATTACCACAAGAACACTGATACGATGGATACTTTGGATTACAATCGAATGGCGGCTGTTGTTAACGCTGTTATTTATTCATTGAAGAAATTTTAGAATTTATGAAACGACTAAAATTAATTTTCTTTCTTCTTTTAAGTATGTCGGTTATTGGACAAGATGATTTAGTTACTGCTCGAATGACGGACTATCAAGTACTATATAGAGGTTATCCAAATAAGGTGATTTTTTCAACGAATGAAAGGCCGCTATGTGCTGAATGTGACACCGTTTATCCCACTGGAGAATTGAATGAATACATTGTTATACCTGGAGTGGGAAGGACCAAGACGATAAGCTTCTCAAATGGGCAGGAAATTTCTTTGCGCGTATCTCGTCTCCCAGATCCAACATTATTTTATGGCAGTGCACCCAATAGAGGAAAGGTAAGAAGAGTATCGTCTATGTTAAGAGCTACATATGGCCCTGAAATGAATCTGTGGGGAAAGTTTGAAGTCATAAGTTGGACGGTCTCTATTGGCCTAGAGACTTTCAAAGGAGAAGGATATAAAATTTCAGATGAAGTAAAAGCATATTTTGGTTCAGTTAAATCGAACGGTTGTTTTAGTGTTATAGCTAAAATTAAAGGCCCAGACGGAATAGTTAGAAGTTTGGCTGGAGGTTTTAGCTATTAGGAAAATAATTAGGTATTATGATATCTATTGAGAATTTTTGGGAAAAAGTGTATGCTGTTCTTCGCAATGACCATTTTGTTGTAGGATTGATCTTATTTATTACTTTTTCTCTATTATCGGGGGATATCTTTTCGTCGTTTATTTTGATATTAGCTATAAGTTTTTTCACTGTGACCTTCGATTTGGGTAAGGTTCTAATTGGTAAGAGGAAACACCAATCCATTCATAACTCGATACTATTTAAGGAGCTCAAAAAGTCAGGGTTTAGAACTGAAAAGTTCGGTGGTTATCTAGGTTTAACAGGCAACATTGATGGAAGAACTATTCAAATCTTTTACGATTGGAAGAAATATGCCGCAGGTACTTTTAGCTTCGGTGATATCGTTATAAATATTTTTTATGAACCGCTAATTGAGAAATACAATGACTTTGAAGTAAAAATTGAAGTTCTTCATGGCTTAAGTGACAAATATTATAAAAGTAGGTTTCATCGAAGTCAGCAATCATTTGATGTGGACAGAATGATTGTCAATATAAATTATTACCCAAGGACAAGTCACAAGAAAGTATTAAGAAAAATTCATGAATCAATTAAAATAATTGAAAGTGAAAACTTAGCCCCATTTGATATTGAGAATTTAAAAGGAAGGTTTAAAAAACAAAAGGAAGAGTATTTCTTTTTGCCCAATATGAGACTTGTACAGGAGGAAATTGAACGTGGTTCTATTCCTCCATCTCAATCCCCAACTTAGCCGCAACCAATTCAAGAATGTCTTTGTTATGGGGCGATACGAGAAGAGATCCAGTCGAAGAGTCAATAACATATTCGTATCCTTCTTCGTTAGCAACTTCAGTAATCGCCTGTTTCGCTTTTATTAAAATGGGTTGAACCAATTCAAATTCACGCATAGCCATTGCGTCTTCCGCTGTTTTTTTGGCATTCGTTATTGTTTCCTGAAGCTTTTGTAATTCCTCCTCCTTGATCTTCTTAATCACCTTTGACCAATTGTCTCCATTTTGAACAAGGTCAGCATAAAGAACATTGTATTTCTCTAGTAACTCTGCTAAAAGAGCTTCGAATTCGATGTGCATATTGGTCAACTCTTTTTCCGCCATGGCTTTCTCAGGCATGAGCTCAACAAGCTCGTTGGTATTGATATGTGCAAATTTTTGTGAGAAACTAACGGTGCTAAGTATAGCAACGAAGGCTAAAGTGAGAAGTGATTTCATAGTAGGTGTATTGGTTAACTAGAATGCCAATGTATGAGAAATATTCGTTGAGTAGAATTTATTTAAGAGACCTTAACATTTCGATCATTCGATTTTTAGAAGCGCTTCGCTTTTGGATCATTCGATTTTTCTACGCTTCGAATCATCGGACAATCAAGTTCACGATCATTTGATTTTTAGAATCGCTTCGCTTTTGGATTATTCGATTTTTCTACGCTTCGAACAATCGGACAATCGAACTTTCGATCTACCGAATCTTCGATTCATCCAAAACGTTAATGAAATGAAAACCTCTCGCTTCGTATCCATTCGCTTCGAAAAAATCATGAGATGGAAGGTTTTTTCGATACGAGTCCAAAGCCAGCATCGTGCATTTTTCTTCTTCTGCTTTTTGTTTAAAGAAATCAAACAATTGATTGCCAATTCCCAAACGGCGGTAGTTCTTTGACACGACAACATTGTCAAGTTCCAGGTATTTCCCGCACCAAAGCTTCGTTCCGATCCAATAGCCTGATAAACCTGCGCAAATTTCGCCATCAAAAACGCCGACTTGTCCGTAATTGTGTGGAAGCATTAAGTCCAACTCCGTGCTATATTCATTCATTGTCAAGGTCGGGTAGACCTCTAAAAGAAGATCGTAATTTTTCAACATCTCTTCCTTGGAAGTGATTTCTCTTAGCTTCATATTATTTCTCCTTTAGAAGTTCGTCGTTGAACAATTCATAAATTCTTCGGTATTCATCGGTCCAAGAAGTCGCTTTTTTAAATCCGTGTGCTTCAACAGGGTATACCGCTAGTTCCCAGTTTTCTTTTCCCAATTCAATAAAGCGCTGCGACATTCGAACAACATCTTGAAATTGTACATTGTCGTCCACCATTCCGTGCAACATAATCAATCGATCTTCCAAGTTGTCCGCGAAAGTGATTGGCGAGCTTTTCTTGTACGCATCTGGATCGGTTGTCGGGTAATTTAGGATATTACTCGTGTATTCATGGTTGTAATGATTCCAGTCCGTCACAGATCGAATTGCAGCGCCTGCTTGAAATTTCCCTGGTTCATTCAACAAGGCCATAAGTGTAATAAATCCGCCATAAGAACCACCGTACATTCCGATTCGATCTGGATCAATTCCCAACGAGTCAATCAAATACTGTCGCCCATCTACTTGATCAGATAAATCCTTTCCGCCCATGTTTCGGTAGATCGCGGTTCGAAAATCTCTTCCGTAACCCTTGCTCGCTCTAAAGTCGATGTCAATGATCGTATAGCCGTTATCGCGAAGCATGTTGTGAAACATATACTCGCGATAGTATCCACTCCAAAAATTGTGTGCGTTTTGCAAATATCCAGCGCCGTGAACGAATACAATTGCCGCTCCGTTTGCGTTCTCTTTTTCCGGTGTGTACAATCGTGAATTTACTGAAACTCCGTCAGAAGCCGTGAACGTTATGACTTCTGGTGCGAACCAATCGTAAGCCTTGAATTCTTCGGTTGTTGATTCCGTTATTTGCGTTAAAGTTGAATTTTCTTTATTGGGAGCTGTGTAGGCTTCCCAAGGTTTGTTTTTGGATGAATACCGAACGGCAAGTGTCTTTTCGTCTGGTGAAATACTTACTTCGTGATTCCCCGGTTTCGTTAAAATTGGAATGAGTTTTTTATCCTTAATGATTAAATGGTAAAAGCCTCTGTCTCCCGGATGCGTTTTGTTTGCTGTAATGTAAAATTTCGTTTTGTTCTTGCTCAATTGGACATCGTGTACCTCCCAGTTCCCAGATGTCAATGCTGTCGTTTTGGAATTGTCAAGATCATGAGAATACAAATGCGAATAACCAGTCGTTTCAGATTGGTAAAAGAATGTATGATTGTCAATCCAACCAAGCGTTCCTGAGAGCATGTTCCAACTTGAAATTCCAGGTCCACCAATCCAAGCTTCGTCGTGTTGATGAACAAGTTCTCTTACTGTTCCTTTTTTTAAGTCGATTGAAACAATCCAGCGGTCTTTGTTGTCATAGCTTCTGATATCCATTACATTTCTCTTGCCAGCATCTGAAAAAATCACTTTGTGCATAATTATGCTTCGGTCTTTTTCGTATTGAGCGATAGTATCACCATACTCACCAAGGTAAGCGGGCTTTTTGCGGATGTCTGTTAAGTCAGAGAAATCGATCAGGTAGGAAGTATCATTTTCGAGATCGTAAATCCCCATTTTGTGTGATGGATCATTGTCCGAAACCTTTGGTCGTGCGTCTTTTGTATACGTGTAGCCATCGGCTGAGATATGGTGCTCTACATGCGTTCGATCACCGTCTGCTCTTTTGTTTAATCGGTAGGTAACGAATCTTTCATCAGGTGATATTTGAATGTTCGAAACTGAATACTTGCCATGGTATACCGTTGGTATTTCTTCGTTCCAAATTGAATCTTGAGTTTCGTTCCAATCCTTCTTCTCTTTGCTGTCCTTGTGGAATTCAAACAATTCTTCTTCTTGAACTTCCCAATGCGTTGGCTTTTTTGCTTCTGCTGGTTTTTCTCCTTTTTTAAATTGAAGAACAATCAATGAAGCGTTCTGTTCTCGTTCCGACTTGTAAAGATCAGACCCCATTTGATAATAGAAGCTTGAATTGTCTTTAACGTTCATTAAGTTTCGAACGCCTTGCCCCATTTTAAGGTAAACTTCGGTCGATTTGTTTTTTATGTCGTATTCATAAATAGCTCCGTTGTACGTGAAATAATCGAAGAGCTTCGGTAGAAATTGACTCGGATTGTATTCACTATTCTCTTGGTAAAAGGAAGGTTGAATTGAAACCGTTGCCTTGTCTGTTAATGAATAGCCAAATGTTTTATCGCCCGGTTCATTATCGGGATTCCATTCAAAAAGAATTGTTTTACCATCGTAGGTCCAACGGATATTATTTGGTTGATACCCAATAAATTCGTTCCCTTTCATGATTTCAGGGAGCTTGAGGCTGGACGTGTTTTCTATTTGAGCAGACACCATATGTGTCAATGTCAATAGAACGAGAGTGATAAAAATCTTCATAATTGTAGAATGATATGACGGTGAATTTAGCTATAAAAAGTAAAAGCATCATTCGAGAATGATGCTTTTACAGATGTATTAAAAAAAGTTAAACCTCTAACGAAACGTTCTTGAATTAATTGAATATAATTCTGCTTGTTCCAGTTTTTCCTTCCGAATCGGTGAATTTAAGAATATAGGTTCCCGATCCAATTCCGTTCTTTTCAATTGTATATTCTGATGCGTTTAAATCAACGGATTCAATTGATCTTCCCGATAAATCTAAAATTTCAATGGATTGAATTTTAGAAATTCCTTCCAATTGAACAGTGATTAAATTGTTCGATGGGTTTGGGAAAATGTTTGCGTTGATTTCAAATTCACCTTCGTTGATTCCAAGTCCGCAATAGGTAAGTGGGTATAAAGGTGCAAGTCCACTTGGTGTATTGTCTGGCTGAAGAATTGGCTCAGAACAACCCATAAAATCAACTAAGAAATCAGTTACGAAATTAATCGTTGTGTCCATGTAGGCCGAGCTTGTAGCATAAACTGCGTGACCAGCTCCATAATGCGTGTAGAAATTATTTTGAATTCCAATTGCATCTGCTTGTTCGTTCAAAATACGACTTCCGTCCAATTGAATCACATTAAATCCAGCAACGACGGCTACATCAGTATAATACGGTACAGTTCCGTCATCATCTCCATGCAACGAACAAAATGGAACATCTCCTGGTTCCATCCATCCGTAACTTGCCAAAGCACCGCATAAATTGATCACGGCATGCACATTCGATGAGTATCCTGGACTTCCGCTTGTGCCTTCAAGTCCGCCCATTGCACTTAAATCTGCATTACTGATGTATTGCTCTACTTCGCAATCTTTGTCCAAATAAGCAAGGTGAAGCGCTGTAACCGCTCCGGCAGAACTACCACCAATGATAATTTTGGTCGTGTCAATTTTGTATGTGTTCGAATTTTGTCTGTCTTCATTGAAGAAACGAATTGATCCCTTCATATCTTGTGTTGCTCTTACAACAGCTTTCACGGCATTCACAGAGTCAATTGGAAACATTCCCACTCTATAATCGATAGAAACACAAACGAAACCTTTTTTCGCAAATGCAGTTGCTAGTTCAACAACATCAGGATCCGTTTTCGATCCAGCAATAAAGCTTCCACCGTGCGCCCAAATAATCAAAGGACGTTCTGTTTCAGTATCTCCAGTTGGCTCATAGATGTCCATTGTTAGGTTCATGTTTGCTCCTGTCCATGTTGTGTTTGATCCAAACTGAACGCCACTTGTTATTGTCACATTCGGGAACAATTCAGTGTAATACCTTCCATTGTCGCAAGGAGTAGTTTGTGCTTGCGCAAATCCAAGGATGCCAATGAAGGCTAAAGTTAATGAGTAGATTTTTTTCATAGTTTGATTTATTTAGGTGTTATGGGAAATAGACTCCCGGGTAATTCGTGACTGGCGCTAGCGGAATGCGAGCGTTGTACTTGTCATTTATTGCTTTTATATATTGGTTCGCGAGTAACGCATTTCCAATTGGATTTAAGTTGAGACCATCCATTGAAAAGGCGCCTCCTGAAACAAATTCGGTAGATGTCGAAACGCCATTGTAAATAACTCCTGCTTCCAATGAAATATAGGTTGCGGCAACATCTGCGAGAGCATAATTATACGTCGCAGCATAGCTTGAAATTTCATTGTTGTATTGAAACAATGTTTGATTAAGAGCTGTTATTTCATCCAGCGTTAAAATGTATCTATCTGGAATTGGAACGATTGATCCCATACCAGAACATTTAACAGAATCCAATGGAATGCTCAATAAAACCAATTCACCCTCCACCATTTTTCGAACTCCAAAAGGTTCACTTAAGTCCTCTATTAAAAAACCGTTATCTCCTACATTAAAAAATAGTCCGATTGGATTGAAAACGTTATTTATTGTGACTGCTTGATCTGCTTCTAAAAACAGCCCGTTGTAAGGAATAGTATTGAAATAAGGCGTTAACAATACGTTTGGAATTATCGAGATTACGCCTTGTGTATTTGGGAATGTCGTTGCAACCTCCTGTAAATCGTTGAAAAAATCTATGCTTGAAGGAAGTGCAGGTCCAGTTGCGCCAGACTTTGCGAAATCAGTAACATCATCTTGACCGATAGAGAGGAATAGAAAAGTTGGGTCCAAAGCTAGAGCATCTGACAAAATTGAACTGTTTGCTTGATCTCTTGCAATTCTAGAGAACCACGGATTGTAATTTCCGATTCCGTTTGCTGGATTTCCAAATCCTACATTGTTCAAATCCTGAAGCTTTAAGTTTGGAATTGAGAGGTTGTAAAATGGACCTTCCGTTCCATAAACCCAATTGTTCAAATCATTAAGATTTCCTGAAACTGCTTTTCGAATTGGGGAAAGCGAAGTTTCATTGTTGCAATCGGTTTTGTAGCCCAAGATCAGTTTTGAATCTCCGTTCAAATTTATTCCGTTTGAAGAAGACGACAAATAAGGTAGCGTGAATGGATTGAATTGATTTGAACCTTCCATTCTGTCCAAGACAATGCTTGGAATTGAATATTCTTGACCTTCTGGGTGCAGAGCGTCATCCGAATACCCTGCAAAACTATTTCCGCCAATCGCAACGGTAGAAGTCGCATCAACATCTCCCAAAACTGCTGGCACTGCAATCGTCTTTGGTTTACAACTTGAAGCAATAATGACTACTGCAAGGAACACTATATATCTATTCATCTTCATTATTTGAATATGTATGAAATTGAGATTCCAGGAGCGAAAGCAATAACTTTAAACGTTCCTTCTAAATTCGTTTCTATGTTTTTATCCGTTCGAGTTACTTGCGTATAAAGCAAAGACACGTCTAACTTCAAACGCTCTTTAATCGCGTAGCCAACACCAACGGTATAACTAACTCGGTTCGCATCAGGCGTTTCTGGTGTAACGTACCCGTTTGAAACGGGAGATATGCCATAACTAAGTCCAGCGCGGGCAGCGATTTTTTCTGTGAAATCGTATTGAGCACCCAATCGAAAAGCAAAAGTGTTCTCATAATTCCGCGGCGACTTCGTATCTTCGAGCGATTCTGTATTTACCTCATAGTCGAAGGCAAGCGTGTCATAAGCGACCCAACCAACATGATTGATATCAAGAGCCAATGTCAATTTATCATTCGGCCTGATTGAAATTCCTAAAGTCGTTACACTGGGTAAGGGCAAAGATGAGGTGAAGCTCCCAGATGGAAAATTCTCTTCTAGCGAACTTGGAACAGTGAATGTTGCTGTTCCTTTGTTAAGGTTCATGTTGACTTGCGAACGGTATGTAAACCCAGCGGAAAACCATTTTACAGGTTCGAAATAGATTCCTGCATTAAATCCAAATCCACTTCCCGTTCCATCCAATTCGACAGAACCGTAATCTCCATTTTGAAATTGTAGCGGAAGGTCTTTTTGCAGGTTTACTTTGCCGTAGCTGTAAACAAATCCTGCACCAACGCCAATTGCGTCTGTCAACTTATAACTAATAGTCGGTTGCACAAAAATGGACATGAGTTGTAAACGTGTTACGGCGAATCGTCCAACCCATCCTTCTTGCCATTCAACCGTGCTTCCGAAAGGAGTGTAAATGCCTAATCCGAAACTCAATTTACTTGAATCGCTCAATTTGTAAACACCATAAGCGGCAAATGGAGTTCCAACTGGAGAAGTCGTTCTTCCATATTCACCCGTTTCAGCCTCGGTAAAAAGGCTGTTTGAGAATGTAGGAGTGCCCCCTCCAATGACTTGACTTTTATCCAAAAAGGACATTCCACCTGGATTGTAAAAGACACTTGCCGCGTCTTGAATAAAAGCAGTTCCTGCGCTTGCCATTCCTTGCTGTGCCTGACCTTGAAGGTTGACTTGGTAGCCTTGTGAAAAAGAAAGTAGAGGGATAAAGCAGAAAGCCGTTAATATGCTGGAAAGATGTGGTAGTTTAATTTTCAAGAAGTTGTGTGTTTTAACAAATTTAGTGATTTTGTAATCAATTGTGAAATAGAATAGTTGAATGGTAAATTGTTTCAATGAATGGTAATTTCGATCCTAGATATCCGCTTGAGAATATTCGCTGCATTTTTTCTCCATCTGACCTCTAAATTTAACTTATTCAAAGGATCAAAAAGGACGCGTAAGATTCAATTAATACTAATTTAGTCATCTATGGAAGAAGAATTGGATAAGCAAAATATGGAAAACTTACAAAGTCAGAAAGACTCGAATACCCGAAATAAGTTAGTTCTTATAGCCCTTGTAATTAGTGCCTTTTACAGTGCCTTCTGGTTTTTGATCTCGCGATGAGTGCAGTACCTGTCCTTTTGGCTCTTAGTCTTAAAGGGAGTAAATGGAAAGTGTTCGCTATTGTTTTGGGGATCATTGGCAGTGTGATAAGATTGTATTGGTTCGCCAAAGCAATGGTACCAGTGCCAGAAGAAGAATTCATCTATTTCGAGTTCTAATGAATTGTGGTTTGTTTTTAGTAATCTTACCCGATTGAATTCAATCCTTAAAATTGAAAATTAAATACCGCTTTATACGCTCATGGAACGGATCGAAATATCCAATTCTGAAATTTGACTTTTTTCATCTAACCCTCTAGCTTTTATTGGAATTAGTGTTATCTTTGCCGACCCATCTCGAGAAGATGGATTATTATTAACACGGAGTTTCGCACTCCAAACAATAAAATTAGATATGGCAACTAAAATTAGATTGCAAAGACATGGTAAGAAAGGTAAACCTTTTTACCATATCGTAGCTGCAGACAGCAGAGCACCAAGAGACGGTCGTTTCATTGAGAAATTAGGAACTTACAACCCAAATGTTAATCCAGCAGTTATCGATATTGATTTCGATAAAACGTTAAGTTGGATTCAAACAGGTGCTGAAATGACTGATACTGCAAAGGCGATTTTATCTTACAAAGGAGTTATTTACAAGAATCACCTTATTAAAGGAATTGCTAAGGGAGCATTAACTGAAGCGCAAGTGGAAGAGAAGTTCGCTAAGTGGCTAGAGGAGAAAGAAGGTAAGGTAACGACTAAGAAAGATGGTTTGTCGAAAGCAGCAGAAAAAGCAGCGGCAGATGCATTGAAAGCAGAGTCTGAAGTTTCAGCAGCGAGAGCTAAAGAAATTGAAGCTAAAAATACTCCTGAACCAGAAGTAGTTGAAGCAGCTCCAGAAGTGGTAGTTGAAGCGGCTCCAGTAGCAGAAGCAGCTCCGGAAGCGGTAGTTGAAGAAGCTCCAGTAGTAGAAGCAGCTCCGGAAGCGGTAGTTGAAGAAGCTCCAGCAGCAGAAGCAACTCCGGAAGCGGTAGTTGAAGAAGCTCCAGCAGCAGAAGCAACTCCAGAAGCAGCAGCTCCAGAAGCTCCAGCTGATGAAGAAAAACCAGCAGCTGAGTAGAAAGCTAAGCTTTCAAACAAACATTAAGAATGAAAAAAGCAGATTGCTTTCATTTAGGATATGTAGCGAAACTTCACGGATTTAAAGGTGAAGTTTCGTTGTTTTTAGACGTTACTAATCCTGAAGACTATCGCACACTCGATGCGATTTTTATTGATCTAAACGATCAACTTACCCCTTTCTTTCTAGAATCATTTAAACTGAAGAACAAAGGATTTGCTGCGGCAAAATTCGAAGGTGTTACGACAGAAGATGGAGCGAGAAAACTTTTGAGAAAGGATATCTATTTGCCTGCTCAAATTTTACCTGAGTTAACAGGACTTCATTACTATGATCATGAAGTTGCTGGATTTACAATTATTGACGCAAGACTAGGAGCCGTTGGAGAACTGCAACAAATAGTCGATTTTAAAGTCAATCCATTGTTCCAAATAATTTCTCCCGATTCAAAGGAGATTCTAATTCCCTTACTCAAAGATACTGTCACTAAAGTGGATCGTGAAAAGAAAGAACTTCACGTTCAAACACCAGAAGGTCTCATCGAAATTTATTTAAGTTAATGTCAAGCTTTCGATTCAAACAATTCGAAATCATTCAAAATGACAATGCTATGAAAGTTGGAACCGACGCAATGGTTCTGGGGTCTTTCATTAATAGTCATGGCCGTAAAAAAGGATTGGATGTCGGTTCTGGAACAGGAGTTCTATCGCTAATGATTGCCCAAAATAATTTAGATATTTCAATTGACGCCGTTGAGTTGGACGCGCTTTCTGCAACTGAATGCGAATTGAACTTTAAGAATTCACCTTGGCCGGAACGTTTTAAGACACATCAATGTGATTTTTTAGAATACGAAACGGAAGAGAGATATGATTTGATTGTTTCCAATCCGCCGTATTACCAAACAACGCTTGTAAACAAAGACGATAGAAAAGCAAACGCACGGCACGAGAAAAGTTTACCGATGCGCGAGTTTATTCTTAAAGCCCGAAGATTGCTATCTGATGATGGTGAATTTTGGTTTATCGTTCCAGTAGAGGACGAGCAAGTTTGGAAAAAGCAATGCAACAGTGCCAACCTTCACATGATTGAGAAAATTTCAATTCACGGAAAAGAAGGAGGCGATACGAAAAGAATAATTTTCGTTTGTTGCAATTACAAAAGCATTCTTGAAGAATCCCATTTCTCGGTTCGTGACAAATCAAACGGTTACTCGAAAGAGTACAAAGAGTTGACGAGAGAATTTCATTTCAACGTATTGTAACGTTTCTTCGTCTCATGATAACTATGAGGTTATTTCTGTTGTCTATCGTTTGCATTTCAATACTATCTGGATGTTCTAAGGCCAAAAGTGTTCGTTGGCTTGTGGTAGAACTACAAATAGTTAATGGCTATACCGGAGAACCATTGGAGTCATCAATAATTTTGAGGTACTTTGATAAAGGTGGATTATTTAGTGGAGGTGAGGTACTCGAAAACTTAGGTTCTACTGACGCGTTTGGTAGGATGCATTTAGAACAGCGAATCCACAACGGCGAATCTGGCTTTGAATTAAGAATATCCCACGGACCATACTATGGAAACTTGGGATCGGGAGTAACTCCATTTTTCAAAATTCCTTTGGATGAGAAAAGTGAAAACCCAGAAACAATTCAACTTTGGCCTAAATCACCTATTCTACTTAGCTTAAAAAATATCAGTTGTACAGATCCAACGGATACAATTTGGATAGATCAACAAAATTCTGGATACCCTTTGGTAATAGTTGGATGTGCTGACACTACTCTTTTTGGAGGGTATGGTTTCACATTATTAAATGATGGTCCCAATATAACCTTGGATATTATCACCAAAAAATCGGGTGTAATTAATTCGTACTCTGAGTCGTATTCAAATCTACTTCCATCTGAAATGAATTTCCTTCAACTCGATTATTAATTAAAAAAAATACGGTGAAGAAACCACTCTCCACCGCTTTTACACACTACTACACTACTAACATCTATATATTCTAAATCAAATCGGCCAATTCTTTTTGAATCGAGATTCCTTTGTCCTTGTTGTACCAAACTTGTAACTCCGATTTCTTCTCTTCTGCTGTTTGATTTGAAGATTTTTGATTCATAACAATCGCTTGAGGTTCTGTGGGTCGAGGTCCCCAATTGTACAAATCTTTTCCATTTTCATCTCTTACTATTAACTTAGGAATCGACTTTCCTCCATTCGTTAAGTACCTATCAATTTCGCTTCCTTCGCCATCTCTTTTTTGTATTTCCAACTCAATGTGAGGAGAGTATTCCGCCATCTTTTTTATAAACGGAGCCAAATGCGCAGCGTCACCACACCATGGCTCCGTAATAATAATCCATTTTTGTTTCGCTTGAATTGAATCTAATTTCAACTTAATCTCATCCGTTAATTCACCTTTCTTAATCCATCTCTTTGATCTTGAGTTGTTCAATTTTACATATTCGACATAAGACGGATTGTTATAAGGTGAATCTGTGAATTCGCCACTTAGTATTTGGTCAAATTTCAATTGATATTCTTCCCACTTCATAATTTCTACTTTTTTTATATTAGAACTCTATTGAGCCTTTAGACTTACAAAAGTAATTTAATGATTCTGGTTATTATTGCAATCCTGTTCATATATAACCACCATTGTATTAAATCTCATTGATTTTTTGAATTTCACAAAAGAAACTATATCTTTGTGGCGCTTAATTAATTACGAGCTATTCACACGGAAGAGACTAACCTTTAAATCGGGCTTATAGCGTCATTTTCTTTCTTGTAATTTCTTTTAGTTATTTGGGATTAACAAAAACTATTACCAAACAAATTCACATGAAAAGAACATTACAAAATGTTGGATTGATTGCAATCACATCAATTTTTGCAGGATCAGCGTGGGCACAATGCCCGGTCGTAAACTGCCCAACAGACATCCTTGTTTCAAGCGATTCAACAGGCTGCGGAACAACAATCACTTACACGGCACCAGAAGGAAATGATCCTTGTAACGCTGTTTCCGATACATTTAATTACTCGGGAATTATTGACAATTGGGTTGTGCCAGCTGGAGTCACTTCAATTTCAATTCAGGCCAGTGGTGCTGGAGGGAGTAATAATGTAAACTCTGGAGTTGTGGCCGGTTTCGGTGCCACAATAAAAGGTGATTTTACAGTTACACCTGGTGAAACAATTTCAATTCTTGTAGGTCAACAATATGCTACTATCGACGGAAATGGTGGCGGCGGCGGAAGCTTCGTTGTTGATGCCTTGAGCAATCCATTGGTTATCGCTGGCGGGGGTGGTGGTTCATCTCAATCAGAAGATTCTCCTGATAAACACGGTCAAGTTGGAACAGCAGGAGGTACTGGCGCTGGTGGCGGTGGACTTGGTGGTACGTCTGGAAGCGGCGGTGCAATCGGAGCTGTATTTGCCTCAGGTGCAGGCGGTGGTTTATTAACAAATGGCGCTGACGGTTGGACGCCAGGTTCTGGAGGGTTTGCATTTGTTAACGGCGGTGCAGGAGCAAATGTTGCTTACGGAATCGGTGGCTTCGGTGGAGGCGGAAACGGCTCTGGTAATGTTGTCGGTGGCGGCGGTGGCGGTTACTCTGGCGGTGGTTCTGGTTCTAACAGTACAGGTGGTGGTGTCGGTGGTGGTGGCGGTTCTATTAATAATGGAACAAACCAAGTTAACACAGGAGGAGATAATTCTGGAAACGGAATGGTGATCATTAGTTATGGTGGAACAACAACGACAACTCTTGAATCAGGATTGGGAAGTGGAATGGTTTTCCCTGTGGGAATATCTGTTGAAACGTTCTCTGTGGTTAATGCATTCGGAGATTCAGCTTGGTGTTCATTTAACGTTACTGTTTATGATTCTATCGCACCTACAATTGCAGATTTAGTAGATGTTTCATCTTGTGATCCCTTGGTCAATGGACTTGCTGCAACTACTTATGACAATTGTACGGGTGAAACTGTATCGTACAACATGAGCGGAGCAACTACTGGTTCTGGTTCAGGAGATGCGAACGGAATGTCATTTAATGCTGGGACAACAACGGTTTGGTACATTGTTTCAGATGCTTCTGGAAATCAAGACAGTACTTCATTCGATGTTGTAATTAATGCATTGCCTGCAGTGGCTATTGATGCTTTTCCAAACGCAACAGTTTGTGTGTATCATGCAGCAACAACTTTGCCGGCAGGAACTCCAGCAGGAGGAACTTATTCTGGTTTAGGAGTTACTGGATCTAACTTTGACCCTGCTTCAGCTGGAAATGGTACACATTGGATTACGTATTCTTATACTGATAGTTTGGGTTGTATGAATTCTGATTCAACAGAAATTATTGTTGATGCATGTGCTGGAATCCAAGAGCTTCCTCAATTGGCTGGGTTTATCGTTTATCCAAACCCGAGTGAAGGAGTATTCAACGTTGAGTTTGAAAATTCGGCAGCTGAGTTGTTCAGTATTGAAATTACAGATGTAAATGGGAGATCAGTTTACAAAATGTCAACGCAATCAGAAATGGTTGAACTTGGGATTAATATTAGTGAAGAGGCTCGTGGAGTTTACCTTATGACTATTACTTCTGAATCACATGCTGTAATGCAAAGAATTGTGAAGAACTAAGCAGAGTTTATAGGATTTAAGAAAGGGGCTCAATTCAATTGAGCCCCTTTTCTTGTATTAGTGAGTTTACATTTCTTATTCAATTTGATTGAAGATGCAATTGATGCTAAGATTTAAGAAACTCCGCTATATTGACCTTTATGTCTGTTCGCATCTCAACCTATTTAAAGTAAATGATGCCTTCTCGTCTTTGTGGTTAAAATTCAAGCAAGCTACTATGTACGTTTGTATTTATAAACGGCTACAATTGGGATGGTGAATAATGCAAGTCCTGCTACTCCTATTACCAGTGCAATGTTTGCTCCTGGCCAGTGCATGATCTTAAATAACATTCCTATTAATGTTAAGCTTGTAAAAATTGCTGCTGTGCTATACGCTAATCCTTTCATGTTGTTTGTTTTTATCCCCAAAGGGCGGTTATACCCTTGTAAATGCAATCAAATTAAAAAGGAACAGAATTTATTAATTAAAACATTGGAACAGTTTCGCTAAGAAAACGTTTTCGTTCTTTTCGATTTACATCAGTTCTTTTTGTGCATTTATTCTAAGTCAAACTCTATTTAACAAAATTTCAGGTTGTTTAATATTGAATTAAATCAGTATTTAAACGGGACAATTATTTTTTGTAACATTATAACAATCATCACTTTACACTTTTCGTGTTCATAAAGTATAAATAATCGTTTATGCTTATCATTATTTAGTTAAATGAATCGTTATGGTTTTTTTTCGAGATATTAAGGGTGTAGAATTATAATTAAACGAATTACGGAATGGCAAACTATGTTGAATTCACGAAAAATATTCTAAAGAATATGAGCTTCTGTCCAATACTTTTAAATAAAGAATACCGAAAATGTATTGTTCTTCTTTCAAAGAAAGAGAGCCAACATTTGAATGATTGGATTAAACAGCAAAAATTTTCACGTGAATTGAAGAATAGACTGATTCACTGACTAAAAAAAAATAAGATGAAATGGAAAAATATTTAGAACAATTTACTACTCGAGAGAAAGCATTAAAGTTAAACCTGCAACCGACAATTTATGGTGTTTTCGCTGAAGTAGGGGCAGGTCAAGAGGTTGTTAATCAGTTTTTTAATGCTGGATCAGCATCTGGTACTATTGCAAAGTCGATAAGTGCTTATGATATGACGATAAGTGATTCCATTTATGGTGAAACACGCAAGTACGTTTCTCGTGATAGGGTTGAAAGTATGCTTGAAGTGGAGTATGAGATGCTAAAAAATAGTTTATCTACTCGCTCTCCACAAAAACACTTTTTTGCATTTGCGAATACAATAGAAACAACAAATTTTCAACAAGCGAATCAAGGACAAGGCTGGATTGGAATACGTTACCAACTGACGCCAAATGGACCTCCGGTTACCTGTATAATTCACATTGTACTGCAAACGAATGATGTTGTTGAACAAAGAAAAATAATTGGTGAACTTGGAGTTAACCTTATCTATGGCGCTTTTGAGTATAGTCATCACAATGAACTATTTGTTGAGAATCTCAAGCAAAACATTAATAGCGATTATTTAGAGATTAATTACATCGAGTTGAATGGAAATCAATTTGATTCTAAAAAGAGTATTCGTCTATCATTACAACTTGTAAAATCAGGCTTGACGAAGATGATTATGCTAGGTAAAAACTTTGAAGTACTTCAGCCAAGTAATTCACTTTACAAAAAGGATGTGGTGCTGGTGCGTGGACGTTTCCGACCTCCAACAAAAGTGACTGAAGAAATGTTTCTTAGGTCCCAAAATCAATTGGCCAATAATAATAAGTTGAGTGAACATGGCATGATGGCAGTGGCTGAAATTACCTTTCGCTGTTTTCAGGATCAGACGGAACTATCTGTTGACGACTTCTTGCAACGTGCAGAATTAATTGTAGGTCTTGGATATCCATTGGTGATTACTAATTTTACTTTCCATCATGAACTCATTCATTTTATGCGGAATAGCTTTAATTTGAATAGTTTAAGTATTGTTCTCGGTATGGATAATCTTAGAAAGGTTATTTCCAATAAACAAAAATATACATCTGAAGAAGGGCTCCTTGAATTGCTTCAAGCGATTAGTTCCTACAACGGGAAAATCATGGTGTTCCCAGAACTCAATCAGAAATCAGAACTTTCTGTGCTTGAAGATTTGAATCTTGATCCTGCTGTCCTTCACCTCTTCCGTTATTTACAAAGTAAAGGTAAGATTGAGGAGATTGAAGGAGTCAACAAGGAATTATTGTCCATCCGATCTGATCAAGTTTTAAATGCGATTGTCAACAATAAGGACTCATGGAGATCAGACGTTCCTCAACAAATTGTATCCATTCTTGATTATCAAGCTCAACTGAAATAAGTCGTTAATCAAAAGCTATAGAAAGAGCGCCAAATTAAATATGGAGCGGAAGATTATTTACTCCATGATCTTCCGCTCTCTAAACGCTTCATGAGTAAATAATTTTCGCATTTCAAAGAACGGTTTGAAATCATCTTCTTCCGTTATTTCCTTTTCAATATTAGTAGCAAAAAAGTAAAGTTCATCTCCCTTTTCGAGATATCCGACGAACCAGCCATTGTACATTCCATCTGTAATCGAAAGACCTGTTTTACCGCTTAAAGTCACGCCATCTGATTCATCAAGGATTAAAATTTCTCTAAGCTTTTTGGATGTCTCTTTTGAAATGGGAAGTTTATTCTGATGGAAACGTACCAGAAAATCAATTTGTTGAAATTGATTGATTCTTGATTCTCCTTCAAGCCAAAACATGTCAATTGTGGATGAATCGACAGCCATTTTTGGATACTCATATTTGTCCAAGTATTCGTTCATTCTGTCAGCTCCAATTTTCTTTGCAAGTTCTTGATAGCAAGGAACACACGAGTGTTCAATGGCCTCGTCCAAGGTTAAGTCCTGCATCCATTTCTCGTTCCATTTTTGTTCTCCATCCCATTTAAAAATTACAGAGTCAGTTATTACTCCAGTTTCCAAACCAATGATGGAATTCACAATCTTAAATGTCGAAGCGGGCAATTGACCTTGGCTTGCCCAGTCGTAATCGTTTGAGTAGTAAATGTTCTTTTTCAAATCATAAATCAATACAGCTCCTTGCGCTCCTGTATGCTCTAAAATGTTTTTAAAAGCTTCCTGTTTATTGGATTTTGGTTCCTCGGAAATTTTCTCTTTCGTTTCTGGTGCGTCTGTGCACGATGCGATTGCCAATAGTACCACTGAGAGAATTAATGTTTTGTAATTGTTCATGAATGCGGTGTTTTAGTCTGTTGAATTAATTTTTTAATCAAAACGATTTGTCCCAAGTGATAATGGGCGTGTTCAACGATTCCAAAGAGGTTTCTGAAGAAACCATAATTTGATAAGTTTTTCCTAAGATAGAAATATCTGTTTTATTCAATCGCTTATAAATGTGTACATTGAGATTATCATAAACCGATCACTATTCATATCACTTCTCTTTGGAGCAAGCCTAATCTGCTTCTCCAACAAAGTATGTGCACAAGACACCCTGAAAATTATATCGTGGAATGTTTTTCTACGCCCAAGTATTTTAGCAGACAAACAAATGAAACGGGTGGATAGCATTGCAAATTACCTCATCGAAAGTGATGCCGACGTTATAATTCTCCAAGAGGCATTTCACAAACGAGCAACGAAGCGCTTGAATGAATTGATGGCTGAATCGTATCCAAATCGTACGAAACCTGGACCGAAATCTTTTTTTGGAGTAGCGTCAGGCGTGCTCGTTTATTCGAAAGTGAAGTTCAAAAAACAGCCTGAACACTATTCGTACAAAGACAAAACTGGTGCGGATCAATTGGCTAAAAAAGGTCTGGTTCATGTCACGCTTGATATTGACGGTAAAAGTTTAGATGTTTTAGGAACCCATCTACAAGCGGGGAGGGGGCTGAAACGAATTGGAATTAGAAAGAATCAAGTAGAAGTGATCAATACGGTTCAGCGCGAAATTAGTGATTCAAATGCCGTTCTTTATGTTGGCGATTTCAATATTTCGGCTTCAACGGCTAATTTCTACAGTTTGACTGAAACGCTTCATGCATCTACATTTGAGCCAACGGGTAAATTGAAAAACACGTGCAATTTCAACGATCAAGAACTGATGGAAGTTGACGGAAAACCGTATTGGATTGATTTTATTTTTCTTAGAAAGAACAAACGATCAAAATTGATTGGATCTATTATTGAATCGCCAAGGCAATTAATGAACGGGAAATTATTACGATTATCAGATCACAATCCGATTAAATCAACGTTGATTTTGAAGTAATCGAACCTATAAATCCATCGCTTTGATGCTCTCAATTCTATTTCGAGCCAAGAATTCGTCAATTGATTCGAAATGCTCTATCACACGTTTTTCCTTGAATTCAAACACTTTTTGTGACAAGCCTTGAAGGAAATCTCTATCGTGAGAAACAAGAATTAACGTACCATCAAAAGCCAAAAGAGCTTCTTTCAAAACGTCCTTCGATTTAAGATCCAAGTGATTTGTAGGCTCATCGAGAATGAGAACGTTTACAGGCTCAAGAAGTAATTTCACCATCGCCAAACGCGTTTTCTCTCCACCGGATAAGTATTTCACCTTCTTGTCAATAGCATCTCCACTAAACATAAATCCACCCAAGATGTTTTTCATCTGAGTTCTGATTTCGCCTAAAGCAACATTATCAACGGTTTCAAAAACGGTTAATTTTCCATCCAACAACGAGGCTTGATTCTGAGCAAAATATCCAACCTTCGCATTGTGTCCTAAATCGCATTGGCCTTCGTATTCGATTTCACTCATGATCGCCTTAATCATCGTCGATTTTCCTTCACCGTTTCTTCCAACGAAAGATACTTTCTCGCCTCTCG
>JBLHVW010000050.1:0-22764 GCA_047628775.1 Salibacteraceae bacterium
AAAATGGCGTAATAGGTGGCTGGACTGTAGCGATAGAGTAAAACCAGATTCAGTTAACCGTTACTTACGAAATTTAAGTTATGAGACACGGAAAAAAATTCAATCATTTAGGCAGAAAAACTGCACATAGAAAGGCAATGCTACAAAACATGGCTTGCTCTCTAATTGAACATAAGACAATCAACACTACAATTGCAAAGGCGAAAGCGTTGCGTGTATATGTTGAACCGATTTTGACAAGAGCAAAAACGGATTCTACACATTCAAGAAGACAAGTGTTCAGTCATTTGCAAAGTAAAGAAGCAGTTACTGAATTATTCAGAGAAGTTGCTCCTAAAATTGCTGACCGTCCTGGGGGATATACTCGTATTATTAGAACTGGATACAGATTGGGTGATAACGCAGAAATGTGTATGATCGAATTGGTAGACTTTAACGAGTTATATACTAACGAAGGAGCTAAGAAATCAACTACACGTCGTTCTCGTCGTGGTAGTGGAGGTGCTAAGCCTGACGCTGTTTCAACTGAGGGAACTGCTGAAGAGGTTGTTGAAGAAACACAAGCTGTTGAAGAAGCAGTAGTTGTTGAAGAGACGTCTGCAGCTGAACCAGAAGCAAAGAAGGAGGATGCACCAGAAGCTAAAGCTGAAGATGCTGATGAAAAAAAAGAGGATAAGGAAGATAAAGCGTAGCTTTTGAAAAATGGGAACTGAAAAGTGACCTTTCTGAAAAATAAGATTAAGGGCGATGTTTACATCGCCTTTTTTTGTGCTCTCAATTTTAAGCCTGTATCTTTGTGGCGAATGACACCACAACTTTTATTGGTGGCACTGTTACAATTGCAGCTTTAGGTCAGGAGCACCTTTAACTACCACTTTTGTCGGGGGAAATAATCACCGTTGAAACATGTTTAACATTGTTGCCTTAAGTACCGTAGCTATGGAATTGTTTCACGGTCACCCTATGGGGTAATACTGATTATGAAGTTTATTCCGAAATTGGAACATTTCTAGGTTCTGAAACGAATGCCGCGTCATGGACTTTCGTGGGTTCTGCAACAAATGTATTGCACAGCCGATAGGAACTCTTAAAGCTATTCCAATTAGTGTTGGCTTTACTATCTCCCAGGACAGTTGTGTTCGTTTTACGTGACCTCTGTCAATATCGCTGTTTCTCAAAATTATCCTGATGGATCAGCACCAGATGCGGTATTCGCAAGTGATGCAAACATTCAGTTCCTTTAAAGTGCTGGAATGGAATATCCATTTGGAGTTGGTGGAAGTGTTTTCTCGACTCGTGTTTGGAATGGAAATATTAATTATTCGATTGGCACAACATATTTATGAGATACGGGAGCAACAACATCTCAAATCGTTGAAGCACCAACTGTTCAAACTAAATATTTAGTAGATATTACACCAAATGGATGCCCAACTTCGACAGGTTCGGTTACCATTTATATAAATCTGGCGCCGGTTCTTGATTTGGGAGTGGATACTTCAATTTGTTTCAGCACTCAGATTACCCTAGATACTGGAGCGGAATCTCTGGATACTTATGGTCAAATGCTGAAATGAATCAAAGCATTATTGCTGATGGAGCGACGTTAGGTGTCGGGCTAAATTCATTTACTGTTGAAGTGACAGAAATTTTTGGTTGTACTAATATGGATACGATAGTTGTCAATGTGGATGGTTGCCTTGGACTTATTCCGCTTAAAGTTAAACACATGAACGTATATCCAAACCTAACGCCGTGTTTATTACATTGAATTCGATATGTTTACTTCGGAACCGTTGCTGAACGTATACTCTATGGATGGATCATTGGTGTTATCTGAAAGAATGACTAGTCAATCTCAATCTTTAGATTTAAGTAGATTAGAAAGAGGATCATATATCCTTGAGCTTAGCACTGATGACTACAAACAATTAATTAAAGTAATCAAAAACGGATAGAGATTGTGGTATCTACTAAAAGACGCTCTTATTGAAGAGCGCCTTTTTTGTTCGTTGAATTTTCATTAAATGATTTCAACAATTGAATCGTGTTTTTTCATCAAAGATTGACTAAAATTATTGGTCTTAAAGTAAGGCTATCAAGGAGTGTCCATGGTATTCTGTTTCTGTTCTCGTATCAATCAATTCATTTTAAATTAAAATACTTGAAAATTTGTGGAAAACTTTGAATTAACCTTTCGAAGTGAATCCCTAACTTTGTACAAAATTTTTTCAAAATGGAAGACAAAAAAGCAGCAGTATTATTGCTCGAAGATGGAACCGTTTTTAACGGAGTTGCAATCGGGAAAATTGGAACGACAACAGGAGAAATAGCTTTTAACACTGGGATGACCGGCTATCAAGAAGTTTTCACAGATCCTTCTTATTACGGACAAGTTTTAGCAATGACAAACGCTCACATAGGAAACTATGGAGTTCACCTGGATGAAGCGGAATCTGAAAGTATGAAAGTGGCAGGTATGATCATCAAGAAGTTTTCTGATGGATATTCTCGCCCTGCTGGAGCTAAATCGTTGCAGGATTTCATGATTGAAAATAACAAAGTTGGGATTTCAGATATTGATACAAGAGCTTTAGTTCGTCATATTAGAAGTAAAGGTGCAATGAACTGTATTATCTCTTCTGAGATCTTAGATGTTGAGGAATTAAAACAAAAGTTAAGCACCGTTCCTTCAATGGATGGTTTGGAGTTGTCTTCTAAAGTTACCACGAAAGAAGCATACGAGTTGAAACCAGAAAATGCAACATTTAAAGTGTCACTTATTGACTTTGGAGTAAAACGAAGTATCGTTACTTGTTTGGCAGATAGAGGTTGTCACGTAAGAGTTTTCCCCCTAGATTCTACAATTGAAGATTTGAATTCATTTAATCCGGACGGTTACATGCTATCGAACGGACCTGGTGATCCATCTGCTATGCCAAATTCGATAGAATTAGTTAAAGAGATTGTAAATCAAAACAAACCCGTATTCGGGATCTGCTTGGGACACCAAATTTTAGGATTGAGTCAAGGCCTGGCAACTGAAAAAATGTTTAATGGTCACAGAGGAATTAACCATCCGATTAAGAACTTAAAAACAGGCAAAGGAGAAATTACTTCTCAGAACCACGGATTCGTTATATCGAAAGAAAGCACAGTTCAAAATGATAAAGTGAATGTGACTCACATTCATTTGAATGATGATACAGTTGCTGGAATAGAATTGGTTGGAAAAGACATATTCTCTGTGCAATACCATCCAGAAGCATCAGCAGGGCCTCACGATTCGAGGTATTTGTTTGATCAGTTTGTTGATAATATGAAAAACAAAAAATAATGAGTTACATTGCAAAGATTATAGGGAGACAGATTCTTGATTCAAGAGGAAACCCAACAGTAGAGGTTGATGTAATAACGGCCAATGGGGTTTTAGGAAGGGCGGCAGTTCCTTCAGGAGCTTCAACAGGAGTGCATGAAGTAGTTGAATTGAGAGACGGAGATCCAACGGCATACCTTGGAAAGGGTGTTTTGAAAGCTGTTGCGAATGTAAATTCAATTATTGATGAAGCATTAAAAGGATTTGATGTTTGTGATCAAAAGGCCATCGATTTAAAACTTATTGAATTGGATGGTACAGAAAATAAATCAAATTTAGGAGCCAATGCGATTCTCGGTGTTTCTTTGGCCGTGGCGAAAGCAGCAGCTGATGAATCTGGATTGAGCTTGTTTAAATATATCGGTGGAGTTGGAGCAACGACAATGCCCATTCCAATGATGAACATCTTAAATGGTGGATCTCACGCTGATAATAAAATTGATATCCAAGAATTTATGGTTATGCCAATTGGAGCGGATTCCTTTTCACAAGGACTTCAATGGGGTACTGAAATTTTTCACCATTTAAAATCTGTATTGAAAGAGAATGGTATGTCAACCAATGTTGGTGATGAAGGTGGTTTTGCTCCAAACTTGGGATCTAATGAGGAAGCGATTCAACTCGTTATTCAAGCAATTGAAAAAGCGGGCTTTAAACCAGGTGTTGATGTTTTTGTAGCATTAGACGCTGCTGCTTCTGAATTTTACGATAAAGAGGCTGGCGAATACGTGTTCGAATCGACAGGCGAAAGAATGTCTTCTGTGCAAATGGTCGAGTTTTGGAAAGATTGGAGCGCGAAATATCCAATTATTTCAATCGAAGATGGATTGGATGAAGATGATTGGAACGGATGGAAATTGATGACTGAGGCTTTAGGAGATAAAGTACAACTTGTGGGGGATGATTTATTCGTAACAAACACTAAACGTTTAAGTAAAGGAATAGAGGGTGGTTATGCCAACTCTATTTTAATTAAAGTAAATCAAATCGGAACATTAACTGAAACGATTGAAGCTGTTCAAATGGCGACTAGAAATGGATATACTTCTGTTATGAGTCATAGAAGCGGTGAAACGGAAGATACTACGATTGCTGATTTGGCTGTTGCATTAAATTGTGGACAGATCAAAACAGGTTCTGCATCTCGAAGTGATCGAATGGCGAAATACAACCAATTGCTCCGTATAGAAGAAGAACTGGGTCAAACTGCTGTTTACCCAGGGAATAGATTTAAGTTTGTTTAGGTTTCCAACAATAATATTTCATGCAAGTGATAGACATGTTGAAGTAAAATAAAAATGTTTACAACCGACCCGATATTCTTATCGAGTGAGATAAACGAATAAGTATTTTTAATGCCCCTTTTCCATAAGTTTGAAAGGGGCATTATTATCACAATTAAAAACGGTTGTTGTAGCACACGACTGTGGTAGTGTATTGATATCCAAATTGTTAAGCAACTGTTTGTATGGGTAATAGATTTAAATTCCTTTAGGTTTCCAACAATAGCGTTAAGAAAATAACGAACAAATAGTTTTTTAGTCGAAACGTCGTATTTTTGACAAAACTTATTGAGTTTGGCGCAACCCTAAGAAGTCAATGTGCGTCTAACCAAAAAACTATACTAGTAATGAAGCTAATTGTATCATTTATAGCGGTTTTGTGCATGTCCACAACTTTCGCTCAAACGCAAACAAATACTCCCGCACCAGCGGTTCAACATTTTGCGCAATGTATGTTCTCAATTTCCGATCAAACGCAGTTGGATGCCTTGACAGTAGAGTTCTACAATAGCCATCCAGAAGTTGAACGAGTTCGTTTCGATATGAATACTCAAAGAGCCTTGGTTATTACAACAGGACTGACAGCATTCACGGAGGCAGATTTTACTTCTTGGTTTGGACAATACTCAAGTACAGTCACTTGTGTTCAAATTGGTGTATATGGCGTAGATGTCATGAATAGCTATCCATTTACTAACTGTCAATAATAGAGTTATGAAAATTATTTTATCAAGTGTTTTCGCGCTGTTTTCGATTGGAGTATTTGGACAAGGGATTGTTTCAAATGCATGTGATCAAGCGCAAAATATATGTAACAGTGTTCCGGTTCCTTTTCCACTTTCAACAGGGGTGAGTCCGAATCCTACTGTTCCACCTGCAGGAAGTTTCTCGAACCCTTCATCGAATCCAGCTGGAGTGAACTCTGGTTGTCTTTTGGCAGGGGAGTTGAATCCGAACTGGTTCGTTTTAAATGTTACTTCAACAGGTCAATTAGAGTTTGATATAGGTTCAGCCGGAGGTTCTGGTTATTTCGATTGGGAATTATGGCCGTATGATCCTGTTACTGGATGTTCAGATATCGCAAACAACTTAGTCGCTCCAGCTGCATGTAACTGGAACGCTTCTGCGCAAGGTTTTACTGGAATGTCAATTGGTGGACCGCCTCCAGGTGGTATTGCTGGTAACTTCCAGCCTTCTATCCCTGTTGTCGCAGGTGAGGCCTATATCTTAATGTTCTCTAATTACAGTTGGCAAACTGGAAATGTTAGTTTAACATTCCCGCCTTCAGGGGCATCTATTGGATGTTCTGGTGGAACTCCTGACCAAACGATTTGTTTGGGTGATGCTGCAACAGTTGATATTGCTGTGAGTCCAGGATGGGTAGCGGCTACTGCAAACTGGTTGGTAACGAATAACGTTTCAAACACAACTGGAATGGTGGGTGTTTTGGTTGATCCTATCGTCACAACGAATTATGCTGTTGAAATTTGGGATCAAGGTGTGGCAGTCGATACGGTTATGTTTACTGTAACTGTTGAAGTTCCTCCAACTCCAAATGCAGGTCCAGACCAAACGGTTTGTCTTGGATCTCCAATTCAATTGGACGGAACACAATCAGACCCTGCGAATACGCTCTTATGGCAAACGGATGCTTCGGCAGTTGTTCCAGCTCCAATTGTGAATTATGTGCCTAGCTTTATGGTTGAAGATCCATTGGTGTCTGTTAATCAAGTTGGAACTTATTTATTTATTATAAGAGAAGGAAATGCAATTTGTGGCAACATCTACGATACTGTCGAAATTGTTGTTGATGATCTTTCTATTATTGCTTCCTCTGTAGCGCCTAGCTGTATCGGTTTTGCTGATGGACAAGTTCACATTACCAGCGCAGATGCTGTTGTTTATAGCTATGATGGTGGAATCAACTGGGTAGCTGATTCGTTCAACGTGGTGATGCCTGCTGGTAACTACACTGTTTGCGGCAGATCTGCATTGGGATGTGAAAAATGTGTTACAGTTAATGTAATTGATCCTCCTGCAGTGATTGCTTCGATTAACAATGATTCTACGATTTGTCAAAATGGAACAGGTTTCTTGAACGCTGATGCAACTGGAGGCACTTCATATTTCTACCACTGGGATCATACAGCTGACTTGAATGATATTCAATTAGTCAATCCTATTAACTCAGGAACATATACAGTTTATGTAGAGAATCAAAACGGATGTGTTTCAACACCTGTTTCGATTGATATCACTGTTCTTCCTCCATTGACAGGTTCAATTACAGGATGGGACACAGTTTGTCCTACGTATTCAACAGATATTACAGCGGATGTAATGGGGGGACTAGGTACGCCTTACGATTTCGTTTGGAGCAGCGGTCCAATTCAAAATGGTCCAGATTTTCATACCATCACTGTTGAGCCGGGTGTAACGACATCTTACACTGTTACAATAACTGATCAATGTGAGTCAACTCCATTAGTGATGACAACGAATATCAGAGTAGCTCCACTTCCAGTTCCAGCATATACTGTGTTGGACCCCGAGCAATGCGAGCCTGCGGTATTCCATATTGTTAATTCAACGGATCCTACAATGAGTCAGTACAACTATTGGTTGGTTAATGGAAGCGATCAATACATCAATCAAGATACGATTGAAACATCGGAACTTTACGCTGGATTGTATGATATTCAAATGATCATTACTTCTTTCGAGGGTTGTGTTGATTCATTGACATTCGATGATGCGTTAGAAGTGAAGCCGAAACCGGTTGCTGATTTCAGACATTCACCGAATCCAGTATTGATGTTCAACACAGACGTATTGTTTACGAACTATTCGTGGAACGGTGATACGTACCAATGGTCTTTCGAAGATGGTTACCCATCGACATCAACACAAACGAATGTTCAAGTTCAGTTCCCTGATGGACAAACTGGAGTGTATGATATTCAATTGATTACAACATCAGAATTAGGATGTGTTGATACAATGCAGTACGAATTGGTTGTATTCCCAGAAGTATTGATTTACGCTCCAAATACATTCACACCAGATGGTGATGAGTTCAACCAAGGATGGCAAGTATTCATGGAAGGAATTGATGTTTATGATTTCGAACTGTTAATCTTCAACAGATGGGGACAAACGATTTGGGAGTCAAATGATATTTCAGTTCCATGGGACGGTACTTTCAATGGTAAAATTGTTCAAGAAGGAACTTACCAATGGGTGATCCGAGCGACAGACATGTTGAACGATAACAAATACGTTTACAACGGACACGTCAATCTTCTTAAGTAAGAGAACGTCAATATAATTTAAACGCCCCTTTCGATTAATTCGAAAGGGGCGTTTTTGCGTTCTAAATATTATTGAGCTTGCTTAAGAAGTTTCGGTATCACAAAAACAAATAACGTTAGAAAGACAAGAGAAGCACCATTTTCACAGTAAACGAGTTTTAAATTCTCTTGTTTAATTAGCCGTTTGGTTGAAAATCCAAGCATGCGTGATTTTATGTTACTAAAATGATGAATTCGGGCTGATTTAATAAAAAATGCGCGCAACTAATCGGTATGAGTGGCGTCTATAGCATTGACTGATCTAATAAATAAGGACAGTTCAATTGTAATAATATAATTTATGCGCACATCTTTTTCCAAATTGAAATTCTTAATTCTTTTAATTTCAATTACTGTCATTTCTTCATCGGCCCGAACTCAGGTTGTAACTACTGATACTTATGTATTTACCGGGGGAGCTCAAAATTGGATTGTTCCAAATTGTGTGTCATCTGTAAACGTAGTAATTTCAGGTGCTCAAGGAGGTGGAGTTGCAGGTGGTCTAGGCGCTACAGTTACAGGTACCGTTTTGGTCAATCCGGGAGATGTCTTTACTATTGGAGTTGGTGGTACACCAGCAGGAATAGGTGGAGGTTTCGGCGGTGGTGGAACTGGACAAGGCGCTAACATACCAGCGGATGCTTCTGCAGGCGGTGGTGGTGGATCAACTGTATTAATAAATGGAGTTTTATATTCTGTTGCCGGTGGTGGCGGCGGCACTGGTGGCGGCACTGCTGATTCTCCTGGTGGAGCTGGTGGTTGTGCCTTTGGTATTGCTGGAGGATCACCTTTTGGACAAGGAGGGAGTTTTGGTACACAAGTAGCGGGTGGTGCAGGTGGACCACCATGGATTGGAGCTGGGAATGCTGGATTACCTGGTGGAATTGGTATTGGTGGTAACGGAGCAGTAGACCCTTGTAATAATAATTCACCCGGTGGCGGCGGTGGCGGAGGTTTTTTCGGTGGTGGCGGCGGCGGAAGTGATTGCTTTGCAAATGCTCCTTATGGCGGTGGTTCTGGTGGAGGCGGTTCAAGTTTAGTTCCTGCTGGTGGTGGTTGTAACGGAGGCGTAAATGCTGGGAATGGTACAATAACAATATCATATATAGGTGGTTTATCTGCTGTAGCTACAAATACAGGAGGCTATTGTGAGGGTGAAATGGTTCAATTAAATGGTTTGGGAGGAGTGAATTATGCTTGGACAGGACCAAATGGATTTGTTTCGAATCTACAAGATCCTATGCTCGGGGGAGCTACTATGGCAATGAATGGTGTATACCAATTGATTGTTTCAGATCCAAACTGTCCAGATACAGATACAGCAACAACTACTATTGTAGTCAATGAAATGCCTTCGGTAGATCCTATTATGGATGAAACGGTTTGTGCTGGATCACCAACAACTCAAGTTGATTTTACTGGAGTATTTGGCGGAGCAACCTACGATTGGACAAATGACAATATAAATACGGGATTAGCGGCAAATGGCGTAGGATCTATTTTACCTTTTAATGGAATGGCAGCATTAGGTGCAGTTGAAGTTTCAAATATCGTAATAACACCTTCCACAGCATTTTGTACAGGGGTTACCGAGAATTTTGCAATAACTGTTTTGCCAAAACCTCTAGTTAGTGTTGTTAATGATACGACCATCTGTGAGAATGGAACAGCACTATTAGTTGCAACTGGCTCAGGTGGTGGAGTTGGCCCATACATTTACCATTGGGATTTCACAGCCAATACAGGGCCTATCCAAATGACGAACCCTCTTATACCAACGATTTATCGTGTTTTTGTAGAAAACGCATTTGGGTGTGTTTCCGCATCGGATTCAATAAATGTTATGATGTATCCTCCTTTAACAGGAACGATTACAGGATGGGACACAGTTTGTCCTACGTATTCAACAGATATTACAGCGGATGTAATGGGGGGACTAGGTACGCCTTACGATTTCGTTTGGAGCAGCGGTCCAATTCAAAATGGTCCTGATTTCCATACAATCACTGTTGAGCCGGGTGTAACGACAACTTACACTGTTACAATAACAGATCAATGTGAATCAACTCCTTTGGTATTGTCAACAGATATTAGAGTAGCTCCAGTTCCAGTTCCTGCATATACTGTGTTAGACCCCGAGCAATGTGAGCCAGCTATTTTCCATATTGTTAATTCAACTGATCCGACTTTAAGTCAATACAACTATTGGTTGTTTAACGGAGATCAACAATTTATTAATCAAGATACGATCGTAACTACTGAGATGTATGCTGGATCGTATGATCTACAAATGATTATTACTTCTTTCGAAGGTTGTGTCGATTCATTGACATTCGCAGATGCAGTTGTAGTGGACCCTAAACCTGTCGCTGATTTTAAACATTCACCGAATCCAGTATTGATGTTCAACACAGATGTATTGTTTACGAACTATTCGTGGAACGGTGATTCGTACCAATGGTCTTTCGAAGATGGTTACCCATCGACATCAACACAAACGAATGTTCAAGTTCAGTTCCCTGATGGACAAACTGGAGTGTATGATATTCAATTGATTACAACATCAGAATTAGGATGTGTTGATACAATGCAGTACGAATTGGTTGTATTCCCAGAAGTATTGATTTACGCTCCGAATACATTCACACCAGATGGTGATGAGTTCAACCAAGGATGGCAAGTATTCATGGAAGGAATTGATGTTTATGATTTCGAACTGTTAATCTTCAACAGATGGGGACAGACAATTTGGGAGTCAAATGATCTTTCAGTTCCATGGGACGGTACTTTCAATGGTAAAATTGTTCAAGAAGGAACTTACCAATGGGTGATCCGTGCTACTGATCTATTAAACGATAACAAATACGTTTACAACGGACATGTCAATCTTATAAAATAGACTATTAAACCACTATAATATTACGCCTTCTCAATTATGAGAGGGCGTTTTTGTTTGTTGTGAATTTCGCAAATGAAAAAAGATGGACTGTGAAATGCAGTACTGTGCATCGATAAAAGATCCTGACCTTTATAAAAAAAAGCCATGAAATATTTTATCATTTTCGCAATCGTGTTTATAACAAATACTTCAAATGCTCAAGGACCTGTAATCCCTATTGGATCCATAAGTTTACAGATGGGTGCATATGACAGGGGTTTAATTGGAGTTGGATTTGATCTTAATGGTCGCCATGATGGAATGGGATACTTTAATGCGAATGCCTCTGTTGGTTTAGGGATTTATGTGTCTGACGGAGGTTGGATCTTTGATGTTGATCCAAGCATTTACTTAACGCTATCGCCATCTTACAATTTTGGAAAAAAGAATTCGTTCTTTACAATTGGGTTTGACGGCAAAAGACTTCAGGCCGAAGGTCAAGAGGTTGGTTATGGAGCTGGTGGATTTATGGGAGGTACGTTCAATTTTAACGGCGGATTTGTTTTTAAAGTCAGAGCTGGAGTAACAAGATGGTATGAACTAGGAAGTGACGGTCCCGGATTTGATATTCTCTATTCACGAACTAGCCCGATTACGCCAAGTATGGGAATTTCAATTGGGTACGGATTTGGAAGAAGATAGTTGTTGAAATTGCAATAAGAGGTTGATGTTTTGCTAAAGAATCCGTTGGAACTTTATACTTTTACGGTATAAATAAAACGTGATGAACTTAACAGATTTTCAAAATCAGATTCTAGAAGGAATACCAACATCAATCCCAAATAGATTGCCGGAGGAGAGCGGAATTAATCATGCTCCCAAACGAAAGCAAATTCTATCAGAAGAAGAACGTAAATTGGCCTTGAGAAATGCACTACGTTATTTCCCAAAAGAGCAACACGCTCAATTGGCTCCTGAATTTTTGGAAGAGCTGAATGATTTGGGACGAATTTATATGCTGCGCTACCGTCCAGCTTATGCAATGCACGCAAGACCAATTGGAGATTATCCTGGGAAATGCGAACAAGCCAAAGCGATCATGCTTATGATTCAGAACAACCTGGATTACGCGGTTGCTCAACATCCACATGAATTGATTACATACGGAGGAAATGGTGCCGTATTCCAAAATTGGGTGCAATACCGATTGACGATGAAATATTTGGCTGAAATGACGGACGAGCAGACGCTTACCATGTATTCAGGCCATCCGATGGGATTGTATCCTTCGCATAAAGATGCTCCACGAGTAGTTGTTACGAATGGAATGATGATTCCGAATTATTCCCAACCGGATGATTGGGAAAAATTCAATGCGTTAGGAGTTACGCAATACGGACAGATGACAGCAGGTTCATATATGTATATCGGCCCGCAAGGAATTGTTCATGGAACAACGATTACAGTTTTGAATGGATTCAGAAAAATCAAAAAGGATCCAGCGGGAGGTTTATTCGTTACTTCGGGATTAGGAGGAATGAGTGGAGCACAACCGAAGGCAGGAACGATTGCAGGATGTGTAACTGTTTGTGCAGAAGTAAATGCTAAAATCGCAAAAATCCGTCATGATCAAGGGTGGGTAAATGAAATTATAGAAGATTTAGATACTCTAGTTACTCGAGTCAGAAATGCGCAGGAAAACAAAGAAGTTGTATCCATAGCCTATTTAGGAAATATCGTAGACGTTTGGGAGAAGTTTGATGAACAAGATATCCATATTGATTTGGGATCAGATCAAACATCGCTTCATAATCCTTGGGCTGGAGGTTATTATCCAGTAGGACAGTCATTTGAAGCTTCTAACGAGCAGATGGCATCAGATCCAGTTACGTTTAAGAAAAATGTACATGCAACGCTTAGAAAGCATACAAATGCAATTAACAAGCATACCGCTAAGGGAACGTACTTCTTTGATTATGGAAATGCATTTTTACTCGAAGCGTCTAGAGCTGGTGCGGATGTTATGGCGGAAAACGGAATTGATTTTAAATATTCGTCATATGTTCAAGACATCATGGGGCCCATGTGTTTTGATTACGGATTTGGACCGTTTAGATGGGTTTGTGCTTCTGGGAAACCGGAAGACCTTCAGATTACAGATAACATCGCGTGTGAAGTTTTAGAGGAAATTAAAAAGAACAGTCCCGTTGAAATTCAACAACAAATGGCCGATAACATCCAGTGGATTAAAGGCGCACAAGAAAATAAATTAGTGGTCGGATCTCAAGCGCGTATTTTATATGCCGATGCTGAAGGAAGAATGAAAATCGCGAAGGCATTCAACGATGCTATTGCAGCAGGAACTATCGGGCCTGTAGTTTTGGGACGTGACCATCACGATGTCTCTGGAACGGATTCGCCTTACAGAGAAACATCAAATATTTATGATGGATCAAGATTCACGGCAGATATGGCAATTCAAAATGTGATTGGAGATAGTTTCCGAGGAGCAACTTGGGTTTCTATTCACAATGGAGGAGGTGTAGGCTGGGGAGAAGTTGTCAATGGTGGCTTCGGAATGTTATTAGACGGTTCATCAGAAACAGAGCGCCGCTTGAAATCGATGCTGCATTGGGATGTCAACAACGGAATATCGAGAAGAAGTTGGGCACGAAACGAAGGCGCTATTTTCGCCATTAAACGGGCGATGGAAATTGAACCAAACTTGAAGGTCACGATTCCAGAACTGGTAGATGATGAAATTATCGAAGGAATCTTCGAAAAGAAATAAAAGAAAAAGGCTTGTCGAATTAATTGACAAGCCTTTTTAGCAATCTATAGGTTGGTTATTGTTTTACAATACGCGTTCTGCAAATTCCGTTTTTCATTTGCGCCTCGATCGAAGCCACATAAACGCTAAGAAAACGGAAATGAGTGATACTATTCCCAATGCTATTCCCATTTTGCCCAAACTGTTTTCCATTTTTTTTCGCAGCTGTTTTTCTTTTTTAAGAAGTTCATCGGTTTGAGCTGCTTTGACTTCTGACTTCTTTAAGGCGTTTTCCTGCTGATTTAAAATGAGATGAATGGAGTCCAAATGATCGTACAAATTGTTCATTGCAACTTCTTGGCTGTCAATTTTAGCCATTAAACTCAATTCATTATCTGATGGACCTGCTAAAGTGGCCGAGGTAAAAACGTATGAAATGGGCATTTCGTAAAAGGTTGGAATTTGGTCTGCAGCTCCAAGATATGCATTGGAATTGGAGATGCTCAATAGAAAAAGTAGTGCAGTTAATGCAATTCTCATAATTTGGAGGCGTTGATTCAACTTATCATACAATGATAAACACCTTATGTTCAATTGTTAAGGTATTTGCCTCAATTCACCAATCGAAGAATAATACAAATAACAACTTATGTTTGGATAGCCCATTGTCTCAAGTGTGCCTTGGTATTTTTTGATTTGCTTTTCGTCTTTGCTTCCAGGAATTCCCGTTTTGAAATCAATGATGATTGTTTCATCTGCTTTAATCACAATTTTGTCGGGGCGAGCCATTGTGTTTTCATCAACCAGAATTGCTTGCTCATTCAAAACCTGAACATTATTTTGAATAAGTTTTTGGTATTCTTGGAGGCTATACAATTTCGTTAAGCGCTCAATGATTTGCTTCGAATTGGCAACTGAAACTTCACCTGAATGAATTCCTTCGGCGACCTTATTTTTGATTTCATCAACAGAATTAATCCGACTTGTCAATAAGTGAAATTGAATTCCAAATTGCATTTCGTCACTCAGGAAATCAGTGGTGTTTAAATCTGGATTGTCTTGAAAAGCGATATCGGGAAACCACAATCGATCTGTAACTTCATCCGGTTCAAAAAGAGATGCCAGTTCTTTTCCTTGCTTTATTGGAGAACGATCATCGTCATTTATAGTAACCGTTAACTTTCCATTTGATTCTTGGGCCAAGCCACTTGATAAAAGCGTTTCGTGGAATAGCTCTCCGAATTTTGTACTTTCAAAATCATTTTGAATGTACAAGCGTTCCACGGGTCTTGTCATCGCAACGTAACACAAGTTGACATTGTCGGTGATGATCTGATTCATTTCTTTGTTATAAAGATCAATCAAGGGTTGAAGCACTTCCGATTGTGTGGGCTGTTTGTAAACGATGAAATCATCAATCCCCACCAAGAAACTGGATTTGATTTTCATACTAAAATTCAAAGTCGGAATTAAAACCACCGGAAACTCAAGCCCTTTGGATTTATGAATCGTCATGATTTTAATCGCGTCTTCCGCTTCTGGAATCTGAACAGCAATCTTGTCCTTCTTTCTATGGTATTCATCCAAAAACGCTTTCAAATTTGGCCCTCTTTTCAATCCAAAATCATAAATGATGTCCGCCAAGTGATGGAGGTACGGGTTCTGCAATTCCTTAAAGTGAATGATGCGGTAGAAGCCTTGAATCAGGTCGTAAATGTTCTCGTACTTGAAAAAGAAGTTTGAATACGATTCGAAATGATCAGCCAAGAATTGTCGATCATCGAAATAGCGCTTAGTTTTTCCTGGTTCGAACTCTTTTTCCTTAATGTATTGTTTGTAATCGTCGTAGGATTTGGAATTATTCCTGAAGAACAGTTCAGCAAACCGTTTCTTCTCATTCTCTCCAGACGGACGCAATCTCCATTTTAAAAACGCAATACACAATTGAACTTTTAAATTGGAATGAATCAATAATGAATCAGCGGAAACGACTCTGTAGCCCGCGTCATTTAATCCAACCGCCCAAGCATTGCATTCTTTATTTCTTCCCCCGAGAATACAAATATCAGCGGGTTTGAAGCCGTCTTGCTTGCATTCTTCAATCCAATCGATGATCGTAGGAAGTAAATCAGAAACGGCAATCTTGTCGTCTTTCGACATCTTTTCTGAGGAAATTTGAATCTTTCCGTTGATTCTTGATTTCGGAATTTGAGAAATTGAATTGTAAAACACCTGAGAATCTTCAGGCATCCGAGTTTTCATATCTTCGAAGAAGGAGTTGTTGAAATTCACAATACTTGGACTTGACCTCCAGTTATCGCCGAGTTCAGAAACGCTTCCCATTTGCTTAAAGAACTGCGACTTCCGTTCAATTTTCGGATTCTTATCCGGATTGTGAATTTGAGGCAATTCGACAAATTGTTCCGCAATTCCATTTTTAAATCTGTAAATCGATTGCTTCGGGTCGCCAACGATGAGATTCTTTAAGTTATTTCCAATGGATTCATGAATAAGTGGAACCAAGTTTAACCATTGCAAATGCGATGTATCTTGGAACTCATCCAAAAGAAAGTGCTTGAATCGCGTTCCCAAGCGTTCATAAATAAACGGAGCGTTTTCATCTTGAATCAAGTCCGAAATCAATGTGTTGAATTCAGAAATCCGAATGATTTGTTCTTCCCTCTTCGTCGTTTCTAATGCCTTCGCCATGTATTGAAGCAACGCCATATTGAAGAAGTTGTTGAGAAACAAATGAACGGTTCCATAATCTTGTAATGTCTTTTCCCAATAGGCATTCAGTTCAAGTAAGTCACGATTTATATTGTCCGGAAATTCCTTTTCTAAATTCTGACTCAATTGTTTTTTTACCAATTCAGTGGCCAACGGAAATTTCTTATTTCGAAGAATCGTACTGATTTGATTGAACGTGCTTTTTTTACCCGGAAGGACACTCGGATCAACGGTGCTCATTTTCTCAGCTATCGAGGCGCAAAGCCCTTTAAATTTCTTGTCAATGACTGCATTTGCCGCGTACAGTTCTTTGTGCACGTCAATCGACAAGTTCAATTCCATCAAGCGCTCAATCGATGCATTGTTTTTTTCGTTGCGAAGTACTTTTCCAAAATCAATCAGGCTTCTTCTGAAATTCCAAGAATCACCATCATCAATATTAGACTTCGCATATTTCATTAAAATCTGGCTCAAAGCCGATTGTTCTTCATTGCCCAATTGGTTCAAAAGATCATCAACGATTTTCTCAATGATTTCGGTTTCGTCCAGAACAACTTCAAATTCACTTGGTAAATCCAAATCCCTTGCAAACGATTTAATCAGCCTCAAGTTGAACTTATCAATAGTCATTACATTGAAGTCTTCGTATTGATGCAAAATAGATTCTAAAACCTTCTTGGAGCGCTTATTCACTTCCTCTGATGAGATTCCAATTTCAGTGGCTAATGTTTCTGCTAGAATTTTAATTCCCGAATTTTGGTTCTTTTCGCGACCTATTTGATCCAAAGCAGAAATAATTCTCTCCTTCATTTCCAACGCTGCCTTGTTTGTAAACGTCATAGCTATAACGCTTGAGAAGTTCTTGGAATGGTCTTTTTGGCTAATTAAGAGTTTTATATATTCCTTAACGAGATGATAGGTTTTTCCACTTCCAGCAGAGGCATTGAGAATATTTAGTACCGGTTTTGACAGATTGTTTTGATTTTAGGGTTAGTTAAAATTAAGATTCATTCCTTGAATTCAATCTAAAGTCTCCAACATTTAAAAGAAATAAGGTTTTAATAGCAGATGATTATGATTAAATTTGAGAACATGAAAATAGCTAACGCAATATTAATCGCAGCATGTTTGGCACTTGTTCTTACTTCGTGTAAGGATGATGAGGTCGTTACATGGGAACCAATGGAAGGATCAACCTTAAAATTGACGGTTCAACCAACGTTTGGCGCACAAGATTTATACCTTGATTCGACCTACACAACGGCCGAAGGATATAAGGTTCAATTCACAGAAATTAAATTCTATATTCAGGATGTCAAAAATGGCTCAGTGACAATGATAAGTGATGGTCTTTTTGATTTTAGGTCAAGAGGAAAATTGTTGTTAGAAGCTTCTGGCGATCCGTTGGATTTTACAGGACTCCAAGCCAATCTTGGTGTTGATTCTTCTATCAATCACGACAACCCCTCTGAATTTCCGAATTCAAGTTGGTTGAATATATCGAACTCCAACGACATGCATTGGGGCTGGAATCCTGGATATATCTTCGTTAAAATTGAAGCGAAAGCCGATACCATAGCCGACGGAAATGATGTTTTCGATCACAATGTTGTTTTCCATGTTGGATTGGATGCCAATATGCAAACATTAGATTACACCAACTTAACGTGGCTAGCACTTGGAAACGATGTTCACGAGCTGCAATTTGGATTGGACCTTTCAGCGTTCCTTCAAGGAAATACCCAAAGCATCGATCTGCAAACCGAATTCTCATCGCACTCAGCTCCAGGACAAGAAGCATTGACGCTTAAAGTAATGGAGAATTTCAAAGAAGCCCTTACTCTTTTATAAATGAAATACGCCCTTATAGCTTTTGTAATAGTTGCCACTTTTTTTTCTTGTAAAAAGGACAATGTTGGATATGAACCAACTCCTTATGAGTTAGATATTCCATCTCATTTTCCGGATATGATTATCCCTATCGAAAACCCAATGACAGTTGAGGGTGTGGCCTTAGGAAGAAAGTTGTTTTATGAAAAACAATTGAGCGGTGACAATACTCAAGCATGTGCAGCCTGTCATTCACCACAAACGGCATTTTCAGATGATAATCAATATTCAATAGGAATTGATGGTTTAGAAGGGAATAGAAATTCAATGGCCTTAATCAATTTAGGATGGCAAAATTTCTTTTTCTGGGATGGGCGCTCGGCGACTTTAGAAGAACAAATTTTAGAACCTGTTATCGATCCGATTGAGATGCACGAAACTTGGCCGAATGCCGTGTCAAAATTGTATGGTTCTCAAGAATATCGGGATATGTTTTATCAAGCCTTTGGAGAAACTGGAATTGACTCTGTAAAAGTTTCCAAGGCAATCGCGCAGTTCTTGCGGACAATGATTTCTGGAAATTCAAAGTACGACGTAATGTACAAGGCCGAAAATAACTTGCCACTTTCTGTTTCGGATCAAGCAATGTACGCAACGGTCAGTCCTGAAGAATCGGCAGGATATGATTTGTTTAAATCTCTGAACGGTGCAGATTGTTTTCATTGTCACAATGGACCTTTAATGCAAGTTCAAAAATTCAGTAATAACGGACTTGATCCAACATTTACGGATAATGGCAGGGGAGATGTGACAGGTAACCCAAGCGATAATGGGAAATTTAAAGTTCCAACCCTTCGAAATATTGCTTATAGTGCACCATACATGCATGATGGCCGATTCGCAACTCTAGATGAAGTCATTAACCATTACTCATTTGGCATTAATATTAGTCCGACACTTGATCCTTTGATCGAGTACGCTGCTCAAGGCGGTGTGCAACTCGGCCCATTCGAAGCTGATTTGGTCAAGAAATTTTTATTGACACTATCGGATGAATCATTTATTAATAATCCAGATTTTCAAGAGCCACAATAGATTATTTTGTTTTTTTGTACAGTAGATTCAAATTATGATAGACGAAAGAAGATTAACGACAGAAGAGAAGGCACTCAAAATAAACCTTACTTCGGATATCTATGGATGTTTTGCGGAAATAGGCGCAGGACAAGAAGTAGCAGCCAACTTTTTTAAGGCAGGTGGGAGTTCAGGTACTATAGCTCACTCTCAGTCGGCGTATGACATGAAAGTGTCGGATTCTATGTACGGTGAAGCAAAACGATATGTTTGCGAAGATCGATTGATTACAATGCTAAGCACGGAGTACAATTCTCTGAAAAGTAAATTACCTAGCAAGTTCAAAGAATCACGTTTTTTTGCTTTCTGTAATACAGTTGAATCTCTAAATTACCACAAGACAAACCAAGGCCATGGTTGGGTTGGAATGCGTTTCCAATTGGAAAATGAAGAACCCAATGATGTTGTTCTGCACATAAAAATGCACGATAATAGCCACAAGGCGCAGCAGGAAACACTTGGGATTCTTGGTGTTAACTTGATCTACGCTTGCTATTTTCATTCGCATGATTTAGGTGAATTTTTATCGAGCATTGTTCAACGTCTTCCAAGAGATAAAATGGAGATTGATATGCTTCGTGTATCCGGTCCCGACTTTGAAAATGTTGACAATAGAATTATTGCATTGAATCTTGTGAAAAGAGGAATCACCGATGCAACAATGTTTGATTTAAGTGGGAGCGTATTGCAACCATCTTCAGCCCTATACAAAAAAAATATTCTTCTAATGAGAGGTCGTTTCCGTCCTGTTACAAAGATCCATATCGATATGATCGAGAAGGGGAAAAAGCAGTTTTTAACGGAAAAAGGCATTGATGAAGAAAACGTAAGAGTGATTATTGAGTTAACTCTTAAAGATCTTACGGCAGATGGAAAGATCTCGGATAAGGATTTTGTCGATCGAGCTGAATTACTTGGAACTTTAGGATATACTGTAATGATTTCGAATTACTTGAAACATTATAAGATGGTTGATTATTTGGCGACCATTGCAAGAGGACGAAAGATGGGAGTAATTGTTGGAGTGTACAACCTACAAACAATCTTCGATGAAAAATATTACGAGAATCTTCCCGGAGGATTGTTGGAAGCATTCGGACGCGGGTTTGGACACAACGTTAAATTATATGTGTATCCGGCTAATAATGTAGATACTGGAGATATTTATAGTCTCGATAATTTCAGTATTCCTAAGAACTTAGAAGGGCTTTTGCAGTATTTGAAAGACAACAATAAATTGGCAGAATTTGAAGAATACAATCCTAAATTATTAGGGATTATGTCTGATGATGTGCTTTCAAAAATTAAAGTTGGAGCATCTAGCTGGGAAGAAGACGTTCCCGAGGAAGTGGTCAAAGCAATTAAGTTTTACAAGTTATTTGGCTATACCCAAAAGGAATCAATTGTATAATTATTAGTCGCTATGCCACATATCAAAAATGCTTTGATTAGATACCGCATTATTGATAAATGCATCCGTAATAAATACAATCCATTTCCGACAAAACGAGACTTGAGAGAGGCTTGTGAAGAATCCCTTTTTGGCAGTATTGATGCTAAACATATTTGTGATTCAACGATTGAAAAGGACATGTATTCCATGAAAATGGAACATGATGCACCGATTAAATACAACAAACTAGAGAAGGGATATTTCTACGATGATCCTGAGTTTACAATCAACGATATTCCTTTGACCGACAACGATATGGAGGCGATTAGTTTTGCAGCTAAAACGTTAATGCAATTTAAAGATGTTGAGTTGTTCCGCCAATTTGGAAGTGCAATTGATAAAATTGTAGATCACGTTGCTGTTTCACAAGACGGAGACGCGCAACAGTTCGTTCAGTTCGAAACTGCAGTTGCTGATGGCGGAAATGAATACCTGACCTCTATTTTGGAAGGAATAAAACTCAAACGTTATTTAAGCTTCGATTATGCCAGCTTTGTTTCTGGAGAAATGAAACCGAGAAAGGTCATTCCATTATTGTTGAAGCAATACCGAAACCGCTGGTACCTCATTTCATTTGACGAGTCCAAAGATGATTATATCACTTATGCGCTGGATCGTATTGAAGACCTGGCGGTCACCAAAGAAGCGACAACTCGACCAATCGATTTCAATCCTGACAATTATTTCAAACATTCCGTTGGGATAACGAGCGGAAATACTGCGCCAGAAAAAATACTATTGAAAGTTTCAACCGTTGCTTCTAAGTACATCGATTCTCTTCCCATTCATACCTCGCAAAAAATTGTTGAAATGAACGACGACCATTTCGTTTTTTCTCTTCACGTAAATGTCTCTGAAGAATTGATTCGAGAAATTTTGAGCTATGGTGGCGATATTCAGGTTGTACAACCAAAAAAACTGATAGAAACAGTACGCAAACGCGCGAGTCGATTGTTGAAGGGTGGGTAGGAGTATTGTATGTTAATTTTTGTAGAAGTGCAACTAGCGGCGGCACTGAGTATTGGTTTGGAGGTAAGCTAAAACACGAATTTAATTTATGATTTCTAATTTACCGGTCTATTTAACATTAATAGTAATTACAGGTTTTGCCTGTTGTTGCGTTGAAAGTTCAAAAATTATAGAAAACCCGACAAAAGAGATAGCTTCAGTTCGCTTAGATACTGTTGATGTCGTAATTCCCAACACAAAGTTTACAAATTTTGTGTTCTCTATTCCAGTTTTTGAGATTGGATTTACAATGAGTAGCGATCAAGCCCACAAGGTTCTTTCGATTGAATCGGAGTATATTCCAGAAGGGGCATCATTGATTGGTCGTCTGCCTTCAAATGAGAAGCAACATCTTATCCTTTATACTTATCCAGCGGATATTCAACTTCCAATCCTAGAAGTGTATGATTACGATGGAGTTGAGATAGGAAAATTTAATTTCTTCGATTATAATTTTGCCTCAAGTATTATTAATGAAAATCAATATTGTAGGTATCAAGTATTAGGAGATTATACAATTAAGAGGGTGAATTACGAAAGGCTCGAAGGATTTGAGAAAATAGTATATGTTGATACATTAAAATTATAAATTGCCCCTAACTGCGTCGGATATCAAGGAATTCTATAGAATAGAAAAACCCATCCTAGTCCCAAACATCACAACTTCAAAAAGTACAAAACAATTGCTCCTGCATTAACAATTCCAATCATAATCAAACTGGCTCTGAAAAATTGTTTTTCTCTCGAAATCAATTTTTGATTGGTGTTCCATAATCTAGAGTGCAATCCTTCCAGAAGGTTTCCTGCAATGTAGATAAGGTTTGTGAGGAATAACGAAATCACCAATTCTGGAAAGGAAAATATGTTTTCATTCCAATGAATTGAATTATGAGCGTTAAAAACGATTCCTAGAAAACCTGCTAAAGCAATTCCAATCAAATTGTAAAGCGCA
>JBLHVW010000051.1:0-22597 GCA_047628775.1 Salibacteraceae bacterium
AAAGGACGCATAATTAGATGGCAAGACCAATAAGACTAGGAAAAGCAGCAGGGGAATTAAACGTAGGTATGTCTACCATCGTAGAGTTTCTTGAAGGCAATGGAGTAACGATAGATGCTAGCCCGAATACGAGGCTAGCACCGGAACAATACGAAATGTTACGTACAGAGTTTGCTGCGGACCAAGATCTGAAGGAGCAATCTAAATTGGCGACTCCGTCTCGTGAAAAACGAGAAACAATCTCGCTAAGAGACAAGAAGGAGGACACGTCTGAAGTTGAAGAAGTAGCTCCTGCACCTGTTGAAGAAGTGAAAGCTCCAGAGCCAACGCCAGAGCCAGAACCAACGCTGGAGCCGGAGCCAGAGCCAGCTCCTCTTGTTGAAGAGGTGGCGGAACCTGTTGCAGAAGAATCAGTTCCAGTTTCAACGCCGGAACCAACACAAACTCCAGAGCCAGCAAAAGAAAAGCCAGCTGATGAAGGAATGAAAGTGAAAATGGTCGGTAAAATTGACCTAGATTCCATTAACTCTAAAACACGACCTGACAAGAAATCAAAAGCTGCTAAGAAAGAAGAATCGAAGCCTGCTGCGCCGAAGACAACACCTGTTGTTGAAACGAAGAAGGATGATGCACCGAAAGCTGCTGAAAAACCAACAACGGTTAGTACTCCTAAAAAAGAGGAGCCTAAAGTTGAAAAGAAACCTGAACCTGAAACAATCCGTGTTCAGCGCACAAAATTGGCTGGACCTAACGTTGTAGGTAAAATCGTGCTTCCAGTTGAAAAGCCAAGAACTCCTGGCCCGTCATCAGCAGATCGTAAGAAACGTAAACGAGTTCGTAAAGTTGATGCTAGTAAATCTTCACCAGCAAGACCAACTGGAGGGGGAAATCAAGCAGCAAGACCTAAAGGAACCGGAGCTCTAGGAGCGAATTATAAAAAGGGTGGAGGTAATCGTGCAGATAGACCTGAGATTACTGAAAAGGACATACAAAAAGAAATTAAAGACACGCTTGCTCGATTATCGAATAAAGGAGGTAAATCGAAAGCAGCGAAGAATAGAAAACAAAAAAGAGAAAACGTAGCACACCGTCGTGAAGCTGAAGAAATTTTAGCAGCCTACGATGAGAAGATTTTGAAATTAACAGAATTCGTTTCAGTTTCAGAATTGGCAACAATGATGAATGTTGGTTCCACTGACGTTATTTCAGCGTGTATGTCTCTTGGAATCTTTGCTTCGATCAATCAACGATTGGATGCAGAAACGATTAAAATAATTGCAGAAGAATTCGGGTTTGAAGCTGAATTCGTAAGTGCGGAAGTTCAAGAATCAATTCCTGTTGTTGAAGACATGGAAGAGGACTTATTGCCAAGAGCGCCAATTATTACGGTTATGGGTCACGTCGATCACGGTAAAACATCTTTACTTGATAGAATTCGTAATGCAGATGTAATAGCTGGTGAAGCTGGTGGAATTACACAACACATTGGCGCGTACAGTGTAACACTTAAGAGTGGCAACAGAATGACGTTCCTTGACACACCTGGTCACGAAGCCTTTACTGCGATGCGTGCACGTGGTGCTCAAGTAACAGATATAGCAGTAATTATTATTGCAGCCGATGATGATGTAATGCCTCAAACGAAAGAAGCAATCTCTCACGCACAGGCAGCGGAAGTACCAATGGTTATCGCAATCAACAAAATTGACACACCAGGTGCGAACCCAGATAAGATTAAAGAACAATTGTCGCAGATGAATATTCTGGTTGAGGATTGGGGAGGTAAATACCAATGTCAAGAAATTTCTGCAAAGAAAAATTTGAACATCGAAGAGCTTCTTGAAAAAATACAATTGGAAGCTGAGCTTTTAGAGCTTAAGGCAAATCCAAATAAAAACGCAATGGGTACTGTAATTGAATCTTCTCTTGATAAAGGAAAGGGTTATGTTACAAACATGATGGTTGAAGCCGGTACATTGCGCGTTGGAGATATTGTTTTGGTAGGAAGAAACCACGGTAAGGTTCGGGCCATGCACGATGAGCATGGTAAGGAAATGACAGAAGTTGGGCCTGCAATGCCAGTAGCTATTTTAGGAATTAACGGAGCTCCATCTGCAGGTGACAAGTTCCATATTATGGATGATGAGCGTGAAGCCAAAGCAATTGCTGCGAAACGTGAACAACTGTATCGTGAGCAAGGTCTTAGAACAAACAAACATCTTACTCTTGAGGAAATTGGTCGTCGTTTGGCGGTGGGTAACTTTAAGGAGTTGAATTTGATCATTAAAGGGGATGTTGATGGTTCTATTGAAGCGCTTTCGGATGCTTTACTAGGCCTTTCAACAGAAGAGATCCAAGTGAACATTGTGCACAAAGGAGTTGGTGCAATTTCTGAGGCTGATGTCAACTTGGCTTCTGCGTCTGATGCAATTATTCTTGGTTTCCAAGTAAGACCATCTTTAGGTGCAAGAAGACTTTCTGATGAAGAACAAATTGATATTCGATTGTATTCTGTAATCTACAAGGCGATTGACGAAATCAAATCTGCAATGGAAGGAATGCTTTCTCCAGATATTGAAGAAAATATCCTTGGTACAGCTGAAATTAGAGAAGTCTTCGAAATTTCGAAGGTGGGTACAATTGCAGGTTGTTATGTAACAGACGGTGTGATCAAACGGACATCTAAAATTAGAATTATTAGAGACGGAATTGTAGTTCACACTGGACTTCTAGGATCTCTTAAACGATTCAAGGATGATGTGAAAGAAGTTAAGAACAACTACGAATGTGGTTTGAACATTGAGAAATACAACGACATCAAAGAAAGTGATGTTATTGAAGCTTACGAAGAAGTGGAAGTAGCTAGAAAGCTTAAGTAAACTTCAGATAAATATTTTAAACCCTTCTCAGTTTAACTGAGAAGGGTTTTTTTATGGCTTGTATTTTTTCCACTCAGCAACGCATCTAAACCCAGTCCATGCATTTGCCTTAGTTGCAATTATCGAATCATTTATCATCACGTATTTAACGTTATGAGGCCAACCTCCTCCAACGGTAAGATTCGGATCTTCGAGCCATTCAGCTGCGTTTCCTCGAGTATTGTAAAGAATTGATATTCGACCGTGCTCCTGAACTCCCTCTTCTACATCGCGCATCGGATAGGCGTATACAACATGTGATGATCCGACGGGTACAATTTTTGATGTGTCACAAGGTTGAATTGCCATTTGAAAAAGAGGGGTACGGGCTATTGCTTTCGCTTCTTTTTTGGGAAAAGTCTTATGGTATAAAAATTCAGTACTGTCTACATAGTCGAGAATAAATAAACGATCTTCTAGGGTCGGTAATCGGTATTCTGGATAGAGAATTGACATGTTCGGCACAATAGTTCTGAATTGTGTGCTGTCTGTTGTTGAACTATGTACGCGATGTTCGCCATTAAAGTACTTTTCGATTGTGAAGTAGCGATTGAAATCTTGAGTAACGTCAAATTCAAGAATTCCCTTTTTTATAAGCAAATATTCAAATACGCGATCCGACCTCCAATTCGCGAAACCTCTTGCTTGGTGCTGATCGAGCCCCACTATAGGAAAGTTACGGTACCGCGGGCTTCTGAAGTACTTTTCTGCATCACGCTCTTTCAAACATTTAAAACTGTGCCAGATACTGTCTTGAGGAAGTGCATTTTTATACGCTTCAGAATCCACCCCAAAACAGCGTTCTGTCCAAAGTAGATATTCCAACCATTGAAAATTTGTTATTTCAGTTTGATCACAAAATAAAGTGTCATTAATCGGATACGCACCGGGTAGTGGAACCTCATATTTCCCTCGCATTCTATTGTTTTCTGTTGCGCAAGAAATAACGAGAGCGATAGTCAGAGGCATGAATATCATTGACCATGAAGTAATTTTCATTTGATGAATAGTTTAATCAAGAATCATAAACAACTTAAAGAGCTTTGGTTACACAAAATAAAAATGCTCCAAAACGGCCTCAGATTCTTTTTCAGCGCTGAAATAATGAAAGGTTCGTAATAATTGAGAGTTTGCGACTTCAAATAACTCCTAATATTATTCAACTTGGGTCAGAAATTACCTTGCTTTTGTCATGCCATTGTCACGATTTAATTAACAAGTCATTGTTTTTAATAAATTAACAGAAACCCACGCTGTTACGGGAGTCATTAGCGAATATTGAGTACCTTTGTTTTAATCAAAAATCAGATATGATGGTATTAGGAATTTTCGGACCTTGGCAAGTAATCGCAATTTTAGTAGTTGCTCTTCTTTTATTCGGTGGAAAAAAGATCCCAGAATTAATGAAGGGGCTTGGTAAAGGAGTCAAAGAGTTTAAGGATGCATCTGCGAAAGAAGAAGATAAGGCAGAAGCGTTAGACACTGAAGAAAAGAAATAAAAAGACCGCTAATGCTGCGCACTTACGCTGAAGTAAAGCAAGCGATTTCTTCAGGAAATACTGTTGTAAGTATTTTTGAAGAGTATCTATCGGCAATAAAATCAAACGAACATTTAAATGCATTCCTTGAAGTTTTCAAGGAAACGGGCCGCGCTCAAGCAATTAAAGTTGATCAAAAGATTAAAGACGGTACAGCTGGAAGGCTGGCGGGAATGGTTATAGGACTGAAAGATAACCTTTGCTACAAGGGACATAAAGTTTCTGCATCTTCAAAAATTTTAGTAGGTTTTGAATCATTGTACACAGGTACTGCGGTTCAAAGATTATTGGATGAAGATGCAATCATAATTGGACGTCTCAACTGCGATGAATTCGCAATGGGAAGTTCAAATGAAAATTCTGCTTTTGGCCCTGTTCTAAACCCAATCAATAACAAACTTGTTCCAGGAGGTTCATCTGGCGGCTCTGCATCAGCAGTAGCAGCTGGATTGTGCACTGTCGCTTTGGGTAGTGATACTGGAGGTTCAATTCGCCAGCCAGCGAGTTTTACGGGAACGTACGGTTTGAAACCAACATATGGTCGAATTAGTCGCTATGGTTTAATTGCGTATGCTTCTTCATTTGATCAAATTGGCCCATTCACAAACAATGTGGACGATGCCGCTCTTTTGTTGGAAGTTATGGCTGGTTCTGATGACTTTGATTCTACTGTATCTTCAAAGGCAGTGGAAGCTTATTCTCAAGCATCTGACAACGATGAAAATTTAAAAATAGCAGTTATTCAGGAAAGCCTTGACGTCGATGGAATTGATCCAGAAGTGAAAGCTAAAATGAATAACGTTATCGATACACTTAAGGCTAATGGTCATCAGGTAGACCCTGTTTCATTTCCGTATTTAGATTACATGGTACCAGCGTATTACGTATTAACAACGGCGGAAGCATCATCAAACTTATCTCGATTTGACGGAGTTCATTTTGGATATAGAAACGAGGAAGCCAAAGGGGTTGAAGAAACATATAAGAAATCAAGATCTGAAGGCTTTGGAGTTGAAGTTCAACGACGAATCATGGCAGGAACATTTGTTCTGTCACATGGATATTACGATGCGTATTACACGAAAGGACAAAAAGTTAGACGTGTTTTACAGAATAAAACAAATGAAATTTTCGAAAAATACGATTTCATTATTTTACCGACTACACCATCAACAGCATTTGAGTTAAACGCTGTTTCGGATCCTATTTCAATGTATTTGCAAGATATTTACACAGTTCATGCAAATCTTGCTGGAAACCCAGCGATTTCATTACCGCTAGGTAACCATTCGAACGGAATGCCGTTTGGAATTCAAGTAATAGGGGACCACTTTAAAGAGAAAGAGATGTTGGGCTTCTCTAAACAATTAGCTAAAACGGAAAATAAGTGATGAGAGATTTAGTACTAATAATATTTGTAGGCCTTTCACTAGGCGCGTTTGGACAACCAGACTCGACTGAGGAAGATAGTATTCGTGTCCAGCGTATGGTTGAAACAATTGAGCAAGGCCTAAGAATGTACTGCGCTGAGCAGTCACCAAATGGAAATTACGATTCAATAATTGAAGCTTTGGAGTTTGAATCCTCAGATGTTCCTACTTATTCTGATGAAGTTTATTGCGAGCGTTTGAACCAAATGAATGAGATGAGTCCATTTCATTTAGAATGCAACGAAACAACATTAAAAACAATAAAGTTCTTTGTAGAAAAACGGAGGGGTTTTGCAAGAGTTGTTCTGGGGAGATCCAAACTGTACTTCGATATGTTTGAGGAAAAACTGGCAAAACATGGTCTTCCTATCGAGCTTAAATATTTATCAGTAATTGAAAGTGGGCTTCGTCCGCAGGTTAAATCAAGAGCGGGAGCATTAGGTCTTTGGCAATTCATGTACCGTACAGGTCGATGGATGGGCTTAGAGGAAAACTCGTACATCGATGAGCGAATGGATCCTGAAAAGGCTACGGAAGCGGCATGTATGTATTTAAAGAGTTTGTACGGAATGTACAACGATTGGAATTTGGCTTTGGCAGCATACAACGCAGGTCCGGGAAATGTAAATAAAGCGATTCGTCGTTCTGGAAATAAATTAACGTATTGGGAAGTTCGCCCTTTTTTACCCAAAGAAACACAAGGGTACGTTCCCAACTTTATAGCGGCATCTTACTTATTGACGCATTACGCCGAACACAATATTATTCCAGCCGAAGCGACGGTAACATTTAATGAACTCGACACCATGTGTGTAAAGAAAGGAGTCCATATCGCAACGGTTGCGAGACTCTTGGAACTTGATGAGGAAGAAATAAAACGATTGAATCCAATTTATAAGAAAAGCTATATTCCTAAAGGAGTCAACCGTCTGTATTGCATCACCTTACCTCTTGATGAGATCGGAAACCTAGTAACTCTTGAAGACAGCTTGTACGAGTTGGAATATGAGATGTTTGTAAAAGTGAATCAGCCTGAGATCGAACAAACAACGAGCCCAAGCACAACACCAACAAACACTTCTTACGATTACCATAAAGTGAAGAGCGGTGAAACATTGGGTACAATTGCTTCGAGATATGGAACAACAGTTCGAGAAGTTCAACGAATTAATGGACTGAGTTCAACTAATATTTATGTTGGTCAGCGTTTGAAAGTTAAAGCAGGCGGAACAGCTGCGCGAACAACGACAACACCACAAAGTACTTCAGCAAAAAAATACTATACAGTTCGATCTGGAGATACATTTGGAAAAATTGCTCAAAGACATAAATTGTCTGTTTCTCAGTTGAAAAGATTGAACCCAAGCATTAACATCAGCCGACTAAGTATTGGTCAGAAAATCAGGGTGAAATAAACTCTGCATCATTTTTGCTATTTTGTTCCCTAAAGTATTACCTATGAAAGCATACGCCCTTATATTTTCTGCTTTATTCATGTTTGGATCGCTTAGTTGTGACATGAAAAGCTCTGAATTAGTAGTAGCAGGAAAAATCGGAGAAATCCTTGTTGTAACAGATAAAGGAATTTGGGAGTCGGATTTAAAAGAATGTCTAGACACCAACCTTACACAATGGATCATGCCTTATATGCCCGATGTAGCAACATTTGAATTAATTCACAAGACACCCAGTCATTTTTCGCAGGGAGTTAAGCGTTACCGGAATGTTTTGTTCATTAACATTGACCCAAATTTCAAAGGAAAGATAGGATCAATTGTCAAGAGAAAAGATGTTTGGGCAAAAGGACAATTAGTTATTGATATTAAAGCGAAAGATTATACGCAACTTGTAAAGACCTGCGTTGCAGGTTTGGATGAAGTACACGATGCGTTTGATGAAATTGAATGGCGTCGATTAATTATAAATTTCGAAAAAACGAAAACACAAACATCTCGTTCTAAAATCAAGGAAAATTTTGGAGTTGACGTTGTTTTACCATCGAATTCATCCATTGTAACAAGCAGAGACAACTTTTACCGCATTGAGTTTCCGCCGTCTTCTCGACCGATTGAATTTGCGGGAACTGGAACGCAAGATGTAGGATCTATCCTTTCCGGATTGATGATATACCAATATGATTTTATTGACTCGGCTCAATTTAGACAAGAAGCGCTTTTAAGAGCAAGAGATACAATGTTGAAGCACAATGTGCCTCACGAAATTGATGGTTTGTTTATGGGAACACAATACTATTCTGCTGTTTATCCCGAAGGAAATGTTATTAAAAATGCTTCGGCAACAATTAATGGGTATGAAATGCGAGGCATGTTCATGTTTACTGGAAGACCGATTCAAAGTACAGGTGGAGCCTTCTGGTCCTATCATTTTATAAATCCAAAAACTAAGAAGTTGATTTGTTTTAGCGGGTATGTAGATGCTCCTATAACAACAAGTTGGACGCATCCTTTGCGAGAAATTCAAGCCATAATTCGAAGCGTAGAATTTGTAAAATGAAAATTTCTGCCACGATAATCACCTTAAATGAAGAGCGTAATATTGCCCGATGCATTCGGTCTTTAAAAGGCGTTGCTGATGAAATTATTGTGCTCGATTCCTTCTCAACGGATAACACAGAGAAGATTTGCTTGGAGCACGGTGTTGTTTTCGAAAAACGAGAATGGGAAGGATATTCGGCGAGTAAGAACTACCTGAACTCTTTAGCAAACTGCAATTACATTCTTTCAATCGACGCGGATGAAGCGTTGGATGCGGATCTGGAGCAAGCAATTCTCAACCTTAAAAAACTCAACGATCCTGAGATTTATTCAATGAATCGATTAACGAATTATTGCGGGAAATGGATCAAGCACAGCGGCTGGTATCCTGATGTAAAGTTGAGGTTGTTTCCAAAAAATGGATGTTCATGGGAAGGAGAGTTTGTTCATGAAGAATTGGTTTACCCATTTAACCTAAACGTTCAGCAATTGCCAGGACACCTGGAACACTTCTCTTATTATTCATTTAAAGGCCACAGAGAGCGAGCGGACAAATATTCTACCCTCACAGCGTTGAAGATGCATAAAGCGGGTAAGAAAGCTTCTTTTCTCAAGCCTTATCTAAGCGGTTGGACTCGATTTATTTCAATGTACATCATTAATGGTGGAATTCGAGATGGTAAAATGGGTTTTAAGATTGCGCAGATAAGTGCTCAATCAAACGTTTTTAAGTACAAAGAACTAAGAAGACTAAATCAACTCTAGTGGATTTAAACAATAAAACAGTTATAATTAGCAGAACCGATAGCATTGGAGATGTAATGCTCACACTACCGATCTGTTCATGGTTAAAAGAGCAATCTCCAGACGTAAAAATTATTTTTCTTGGAAAAGGATACACCAAATCAATTGTTGAAGCCTATGAACTGGTGGATCAATTTGAAGATTGGAATGACTACCTAAATGCTCCCAAAACCAACAAAATTCAATCCTTTAGAAAGTTAAACGCCGATGTTATTATTCATGTGTTTCCCGATAAGGAGATCGCTTCATTGGCCAAAAAAGCGAGAGTTGGCATCCGAATAGGAACCTCCCACAAGGCGTACCATCTTTTAACATGTTCGCACCGTGTGAATTTCACACGAAGAAAATCGAATTTGCACGAAGCACAATTGAATCATGAATTGCTAAGACCACTTGGACTTAAAGAGATTCCTTCACTTGACGAAACTGTAAAAACGACTGCTCACTTTAAAGTGGATCAAGTTGAATTACCAACCGCGTTCAAAGACCTCAAAGACTTTACGATCTTGCACCCAAAATCGCAAGGAAGCGCCAAGGAATGGCCTTTGGAAAAGTATATGGAATTGGCTTCCACGCTTGTTAAGGAAGGAAAACAAGTTGTTTTTACTGGAACAGAAGATGAGGGAAAACAGTTTAGAGAAAGTATTCCAGTAAATATGAATGTGATTGATTCGACAGGCAAATTGAGTCTGGAACAACTCATGGTTTTGATTAGCAACTCGAAAAACTTAGTCGCTTGTTCTACGGGTCCATTACATATTGCGGCATATTTGGGTGTTAATGCGGTTGGTTTGTATTCACCAAAGCGACCAATTCACCCTGGGCGTTGGAAAGCACTTGGCGAAAACGTTCGAATTATCGTTTTTGATGAAAGCTGCAAGCCCTGCGCCGAAGATAAAGATTGCGATTGCGTCTTGGAAATCGAGGTCGAGCGTGTTTTAAAAAGCTTAAATTAGTTTCTGAATCAAGAAACACAAGATCAAAAAACTTCTCCAACATATTGTTTATTTGAACATTATTGTAGCTGCCTCCACGGGAGTTCTTAGTGGTGGATACGCTTATTTTATTGCGATTGATTCATGGGTGCTATACGGCTTTTTCAGTTTCTTTTCAACGCTCGCGGTTTACAACGGACAACGTTTGTTTAAGGCAAATTCTCTTCAACAAACACCATGGTTAAAATGGGTAGATGAGAACCGCTCGGGACTTCTAATCCTGTCTGTCATAAGCGGAATTGGTGCCTGTGTGGTGTTGTTCCTCCTTCCAAAAATTGAACCGATTACCTTGGTCTTGTTGGGTTGGTCAGGTTTAATTTCAACCCTGTACGTTCTCAAAATTAAAGGGATCAATATGCGTCAGGTTCCGCATTTAAAAATTCATTTGATTGCGATTTCATGGGTTGCTGTGGTCATTGTTTTTCCAGCCGTAAATGAATCAAAAGGAGAAGCTCTTGTTTGGTCAGCAGTTGCGCATTACATGTATGTCTTGGCCGTGACTATTCCCTTTGACATTCGTGATTTGAAATACGACATTCCTGAACAGCGAACTATTCCTCAAGTTGTTGGAATCAAGGCTTCAAAATTTATATCAATTGTACTTTTGGTTTGCTTTGCAGTGATCATGCTTTGTTGCGTTGAAGGTTATTTGCTCTTGAACCCGTGGTTTTTTGTCAGCATTTTCGTTCAAATGGGATTGGTGCTTTTTATGAATGAAAAAAGATCGGATGTCTATTGCGCAGGATTCATAGATGGATCTATTGCACTGCTTGGCTTGAGTTATTTTTTGTACTAAATAGCAGTTAAATAATTATCTGTTCATCACTATATACCGTCGATCCGTGCATTGATCGGTTTCATTGTAAAACTCCCGAACGGGCTTCATGAATTTTTCCAAGATCTTCACAGAAGGCACATTTTCGATGTTCACATCCGCAGTTAACAAACTAAAGTTCAGTTCTTGAAAACAATAGTCAATCAAGCCTGCGGTTATTTCAGTTCCATAGCCTCTTCTCCAATACTGTTCTCTTAGGCGGTATCCTATTTCATCGTGTCCCTCATCATTTACAAGCAAGGCGCACAGCCCTATGAATTCATTATCATCCTTTTCGCAAACAGCCCAAACCGTTTTCTCTTTTGGATCTTGAATTAATATCTGCAAATTGGCATCGCTTTCCTCTCGGTTTTTTACTTTCTGAGGCACAGGATTCATAACGTTTGGATTCGACATCATATCGAAAAATTCATCGGAGTCTGAAAGCAATAAAGGCCTTACGTGAAGTCTATTTGTTGAGAACATGAATTGGTTTTTGATTTTTCGAATTAGAACTAGAGTTGAACGGTGATGTTATGCAAAAAGTGCCTTGACAACTTCTACCATTGTTCCACATTGAACGAGTTCAATCTTAAAGTTCTTCTGATCAATTCCTTTGTTGTACTTGGAAATGATGATTTTCTCGAAGCCCAATTTCTCCGCCTCATGAATCCGTTGGTCAGCTCTGTTGACAGGCCGAACCTCTCCAGACAAACCAACTTCCGCCGACAATGCAACTTTCTTTGCTATAGGAATATCAGCATTTGAAGATAGAACGGCAGCCACAACCGCCAAATCAATCGCTGGATCGTCAACTTTAATTCCTCCTGCGATGTTTAGGAAAACATCTTTCGCGCCCAGTTTGAAACCGCACCGTTTTTCCATAACCGCAAGTAACATATTCAAGCGTTTGCTATCAAAACCAGTTGATGAGCGCTGAGGTGTGCCATAAGCAGCGGTGCTCACAAGAGCTTGCACTTCTATGAGCATTGGTCGTGTTCCTTCTATTGTAGCGGCTATAGAAACTCCACTCAATGAACTGTCTGAATTGCTTATTAAGATCTCAGATGGGTTTGCCACTTCTCTCAAGCCTGTACCTAACATTTCGTAGATCCCAAGTTCGTTGGTGCTTCCAAATCTATTTTTGATTGATCTTAAAAGTCTATAAACGTGATTTCTGTCGCCTTCAAACTGTAAAACACAATCAACCATGTGTTCCAGAACTTTCGGTCCAGCAAGTGATCCTTCTTTGGTAATATGTCCAATTAAGAAAACGGGAACGTTACTTTGTTTCGCATACCGAAGCAGTTGTGCTGTGCATTCTCGAACTTGAGAAATACTTCCCGGGGAACTTTCAATTTGTGAAGAGTACAAAGTCTGAATCGAATCAATAACCAATATTTCCGGTTGAACTTGTTCTGCTTGCTTGAAGATGTTTTGGACGTTCGTTTCGGTGAGAATAAAACAGTCTTTGTTCGCTACTCCAATTCTTTCTGAACGCATTTTAATTTGCTGATCGCTCTCTTCTCCTGAAACATACAACACCTTTAAATTCGGCGTTGTAACAGCGAGTTGAAGAATTAGGGTTGACTTACCTATGCCAGGTTCACCACCAAATAAGATGAGAGATCCATGTACCAAACCACCGCCTAAAACGCGGTTCAGTTCTTTATCATTAAGAATAATTCTTGGATGTTCTCTTTGTTCAATTTCCTCCAAGGGCTGAGGTTTTGCGCTCTCTCCAGACCGAGAAAAGGCAACTACTTGAGGGACCTGCTTTTGAACAAGTTCTTCTACGAATGTATTCCATTCATTGCATGATGGACACTTCCCCAACCATTTTGGAGTATCGTGGCCACAATTTTGACAATAAAAAGCTGATTTTACTTTCGCCATAGAAATATTATATAGGACTAAAAGTAATTAAATTGATGGTGATTATTTGGTTTACTTCAGAGGAAAAGTTTATTTGAAGGCGACAGTTTATTTTCTAACCGCAGAAGAGAAAGTCAAGCTTTTGAAGACAAGTGATAACGCAGATACGCAAAGATTCTGTGTTAATATCAAAGAGCACAGGGAAGTGTTTGATTTCGGCGAAATTTAATCTTCGATCAATAAAGCCCCACTTTTGAAGACGATGGTCACATAGTGCCTTCTTGCGCCTCCGCGGTTAAATTTTGTCTATCTAACTAAACAAAACACGTCAAAACGAGGACAGCAAAAGAATGCTATTCAGGTATTATTGAGAAATAAAATAGGTAGACTATCCAGCGTAACCTTTACGGCCCCACTTCGCACATTTGCGCTTTCTTTTCTTGTTGGTACGCTTTCCTTTTTTTCCTTTCTTTCCTGGACCTCCAGGATATAAAACGGTTTCTATTGAAGAGGAATTTTGAAAGTCAAGAGTTAATTCCGCGCTTGCCGAAGAAAGGAAAGACATTGAAATTACTGCGAGAGAGAGAATAAATTTCATAAAGTTCTGGTTGTATAACTTATAAGAACGTCAAAACTAAGGGTTTATTTAGAGAAATAATAATTTATTTTTTTTTGGCTAGATAATTGAATAGGTTTGAACTTTTAAACTAAAGAACTCTCCATGAAAAAAACAATTTTCACATTGATGCTTTTGATCCCTATTTTAGGTCTGAGTCAAGAAGTAAAATTAAACACAGAGACGGCATCTGTTTCTTTCGTATTTGAAGCTGATAACACGAAAGGAACGATTACTGGAATTACAGCAAGTATTGCCTTAAACCCAATGAATTTAGGTAGTTCTGTAATAAAAGGGTCGGCCTTAGTTGGCGCTATTGATACCGGAAACAAAATGCGAAATAAGCATTTACAATCAGAGGAATACTTTAATGCTGAAAAGTATCCAACGATGAATTTTACGAGCAGCTCTATCACAAAAAAGGGCGATGATTACAAAGCCAATGGAACCTTAACAATTAAAGGAATTACTAAAGAAGTAAGCTTTACTTTGAAAATGGAAGGTGAAAATATGGTCTTCAAAACGACTGTTTACGCTTCTGACTTTAATATTGAAGTAAAGAAGGGCCGTGAAAAAAATAAAGTTTCTGTTAAGGTAACCGTACCTAAATCGTAATGACATTTTTTTTTGATTCTCTTTGGAATGGGATTGTGGCCACCTCAATTTGGGAATGGCTCGCATTCGCAACGGGTATTTTATACGTGATCCTGGCCGCGATGCGACACATTTCGTGTTGGGCATTTGCTTTTATTTCCTCCATTTTGTTTGTTTATCTCTGCTTTACAGGGAAGTTGTACTTGGAAAGTATTCTTCAGTTGTTTTATGTGGTAATGGCAATTGTTGGTTGGGTTTCTTGGAACAATTCAAAAGGTAAAGGCAAGACAATTGACCGTTGGACGACTGGACAACATTTGGCAAATCTTATAATTAGTGGGATTGTTGCTTTTGTAGTGGGATGGATGTTTGATTCATTTACGGATCAAGAATCACCTTACATCGATGCCTTTACGACCGTATTTAGTTTGGCGGCTACCTTTATGGTAACGCGTCGTGTGTTAGAGAATTGGCTGTATTGGATTGTAATTGATATTTTTTCAATTTACCTCTATTCTGGCCGTGGCTATGAATTATTGGGGCTGCAAATGCTGATATTTACTATTTTGGCCTTGTTTGGTTATTTATCATGGCGCAAGCAACTCAAACTTCAGCAGGAACTATGATAATTGCAATTACTGGACCTGAATCAAGTGGAAAAACAACACTAGCAAATGCTCTGGCATCTCACTATGGCGTTAAAGTCATTCCTGAATATGCACGCGAATTCCTAGAAGAAAACGGGCCCGATTATGAATATACTCAAGGCGACTTGGACGATATAGCTGAAGGCCATGAAGAAAACTTACAAATATTCTCTACCGAAAAAAGCCGAGTTAATATTGTTGACACCGATTTCGTTGTGCTCAAAGTATGGTCAGAACACAAGTACGGTTTTGCTTCAACGCACATAAACGAGTTGGTCAGCGAAAATCATTTCGACCTGCACGTGCTCTGCGCTCCAGATATTCCGTGGGAAGCAGATCCGCTTCGAGAACATCCAGACGATCGCCATGTCTTGTTTGAGAAATACATCTCCGTACTCAATGCTTTCAAAAAAGATTTCATTATCGTGAATGGTGCTTTGGAAGGAAGATTGAAAAAAAGCATTCAAGCAATAGGCCAACTTTAAATAATCCATGTAACTTTGCGGCGTCTCTAAGGGGTGCTGCTGAGAAATCAGTGGCTGAGATTATACCCATGGACCTGCTCAGGATAATGCCTGCGAAGGGAAATGATGACCAATTAGCTAATTATTAATAACACAAAGGATTAGCCCCTTGTTCTTGTTAAACATTTTTTAAAATGAAAACAAGACTAGTATCTATGATTTGTGGTTTGCTGTTTATTCCGCTCGCCACATTTTCACAAACCAAATTAGAAGGAAGAGTAACTGACGAAACTGGACAGCCTGTTATTGGCGCCAAAATTGAAGTGCAAGAATCCTTCTTAAGAACAATTGCCGACGAAGAAGGCTATTACAAACTGACCAAACTGCAAGTCGGACCAATCCGAATTAAAGTGAGTAGTATGGGGCTAGAAGCCGTTGAAAAAGAGGTGATAATTGGAGGGGGGGGAAACAAGATGGATTTCACTCTTAGAGCAGCTCCGCAAGAAATTATGGAAATGGTAGTTTACCAGCCTGTTAATTTCAAAACGCCAACAACGTACACGGAGTTAAAAACGGAGGACATCGAAAAATCGAATTTCGGACAAGACCTTCCAATGCTTTTAAGATTCACGCCTTCAGCAGTTGTAACATCTGACGCTGGAGCGGGCGTTGGGTATACAGGAATTCGGATTCGAGGTGTAGATCCAACTAGAACGAACGTTACTGTGAATGGGATTCCATTGAATGATTCAGAATCGCACGGCGTTTTTTGGGTGAACATGCCTGACTTCTCTTCGTCTGCGGATGGAATTCAAATCCAGCGTGGAGTGGGAACATCGGCCAATGGAGCTTCGGCTTTTGGCGCAAGTATCAATGTCAACACGAATAAGACGAACAAAAAAGCATACGGCGTAATTGACAACGGATTCGGTTCGTTCAATACGTGGAGACACACTGTTAAAGCGGGAACAGGATTGATCAACGATAAGTTTACTGTCGATGCTCGTTTGTCTAAAATTGCTTCTGACGGCTACATTGATCGAGCGACTTCAGATCTTAAATCGTTTTATCTTGCTGCATCTTGGCTTGGAAAGAAATCAACTTTAACAGCAAATATTTTCAGCGGACAAGAAAGAACGTATCAAGCTTGGAACGGAGTTCCAGAGTCTGCAGTGAATGGAGATCAGAATGAAATTCAAGCGTATGCAGATAGAAATGGAGTTTCTGATGCCGATTTGGAAAGCTTGAAAAGTTCAGGAAGAAGATACAACGCTTACACCTATGAAAATGAAGTTGACAATTACCAACAAGATCACTATCAATTGCATTTTTCGCATTTCCTTTCGGATAAGTTAACGTTGAAAGTGAAAGGACACTATACAAGAGGAAGAGGTTATTTCGAGCAATTCAGAGCGGATGATTCTCTCTCTACGTACGGTTTAGATCCTATAATCGTGGCGGTTTCAGCTCCACCGCTGTTTTTACTCGATACAGTTACTACAGGCGATTTCATTCGAAGAAGATGGTTAGATAATCATTTCTACGGTGGAATTTACGCTTTGAATTACAAAAACAAAGGCTTCGATATTACCCTTGGAGGTGGTGCAAATCAATATTTGGGAGCGCACTTTGGTGAAGTTATTTGGGCGGAATATGCGTCGAACGGAGAAATTAGAGACAATTATTACGACAACGATGGTGTCAAGAGCGAGATTCAGTCTTATTTGAAAGGAACTTATAAGCGCAATAAATTTACGTATTATGCTGATTTCCAGTTTCGCTACATCAATTATCAATATTTAGGTATAGATGAGGTTAATGGCGAATTGGAAGACATAACGCAATCGGCGACGTATAACTTCTTTAATCCAAAAGCCGGTGTGATGTACGATTTCAACAATCGAAACAACGTTTACGCTTCTGTTGCAATTGCGAATAGAGAGCCTGTTCGTTCTGATTTTAGAGAAAACACTGCAGAGAACAGACCGGAACATGAACAATTGTTGAATGTTGAAGCTGGTTACCGCTACAAAGGGCGCAAGTTGATGGCAAACGTGAACGGTTATTTCATGAATTACAAGAATCAATTGGTTCTTACGGGTCAACTTAATGACGTTGGTGGTAGCACAAGAACAAACGTTGATAAGAGTTATAGAGCAGGAGCAGAAGTTGAAGTTGGATACATGATTTTGAAAAACTTGAGTGTTACTGGAAACGCAACATACAGTCAAAATAAGATCAAATCGTTCACAGAATACGACGTGAACTATGACTTTTGGCCGGCTACTATAGTTGAGACCGACCACACCAATACAGATTTGGCATTTTCACCGAACTTAGTTGCGGCACTTAGTTTGAATTATGAGCCTATTGCTGGACTTGTTGTTGGGGTATCATCGAAGTATGTAAGCGATCAGTATTTGGACAATACTTCAAGTGAGTCGCGGAAAATTGATCAGTATTACTTTACGAATTTCCAAGTTTCATATACATTGAAAGAGGTGCTATTCAGAGAAATCACACTTGGAGTTCAAGTGAACAATGCTTTCAACCATTTGTATGAAAACAATGGATATACTTTTGGGTTTATTTCTGGAGGAGAAAGAATCACCGAGAACTTTTATTACCCTCAAGCAGGGACGAACATCATGACAAGATTGACGATTAAGTTATAGGTTCAAGGATATTATAAGGAAACCCTCGGCTGCTTTTTGTGGTCGAGGGTTTTTTGGTTTTAGAAAGTAGCCCGATAAACCGCAACAGGCATTTCCATAAACTCAAATTCCGATTCGAGAACCATGCCGTTTTTCTTAGCCACATTTATCGAGGCTTCGTTTTCAACGTGAATGATAGAAATGACAGAGTCAAGACCAACGACGTTTTTCAAATAATCACGGAAGTGAACAGCAAGTTCTGTGCCCAACCCTTTGCCCCAATGTTCCTGCAAAAGCGAATAGGTGATTTCATATTCTCCTCCGTCCTCTAAGTCGCGAAAGATAACCCCACCAACGCCCATAAAGGCACCTGTTTCTTTATCAAGAACCGCCAATTGACCAAACTGTTTGCTTGCTTGACGGTCGGTTTGTCGATCAATCCAATTCGCTGCTTTTTCTACAGGAGAAAGGTGTTCAAGCATCTTAGCGCCCAAGTAGTCCAATGATGGATTGTCGTGAAAAAAGGGCTCCCATCTTAAAACGTCTTCTTGTTCGAAAGCTCTAAACGTTAGACGTTCGGAGGCTTGATTGTAATATTCTGGTACTGGAGAATGGCTCATTTTGTACGGATAAGGTTTTGAATCAATCGTAAATTCCTTTTTGGACCACTGCGCTTTTGGATCGGTCGCAAGCAGGCCTTTTTGATATAAGAATTTAGACATTCCTCCTTCTAGATTCTAAAGGGCCTCGCGCCGAAATCGAGATGAGGCCTTTTTTATATGGGCTTAATTGTAATCTAATAATGTGCGTTCCAGCGTTTGCGTTGATCAGCGTAAAAACTAGTAACACCGTTACAATGTCTTTTCGCTTTTCCTTCACCGCTATTTTTAGCGATGTTCACCGTTGCGTCTGCTTTGTCGTATTCCCCTTGCCAAACAAGGAGTTCTGCTAAATTACATTGAAGCATTGCAGTAACCTTTGTGTTAATTCTCGCCTTTTTATCTGAAAAATTGCTTTCCTCCAAAATCATTTTGATTGCGTCAACAGCTCCATCTAACTGGTCCATTGCGCCATCTCGGTCCCTGTCTGCACCAACAACCTGTAGCGCTTGAACAGCCAAAGAATACGCCTGTGTTACATCTGTGTAATCGTAGTTTTTGAAACTCTTAACGGAATAAATTTCAGTTGAACGGGTCTTATTAACGTATCCGAACTGGCTGTTTAAATAGTTGTTTGTTTCTAAAAGAGCAGCGTTTCTAGCATACAATTCAAGTTTATTGTAGAAATCAGCTTTGTGATCCAACATATAGATTTGGTGGTCGTACTGACTTTTTTGATCAGACATTTTGTACGACTTAGAACTCGTTAATAATGTTGTTTCCAATAATATTCCTTGCGTTGGACTTGCAATTGTAACGGCAACGGGCAGCGTATATCGTGCGCTGTACAAGTATTTAGTAGTAGCTCCAGTTCCTTTTTTCGTTTTAAGAATGCTGATGTTTTGGATCGGCAATAACTTAATTGTTATTTGAATTCCTCCCAATCCATCTTCAAATCCAGAAAGCGCAATTTTTTGCTTCACATTTGCATCCGTAAATGCCGTGTGTAAATGTGGAGCTTCCACGTTTGGATACGCAGGCTGAATTGGATAATTGGGCGGAGAGGGCTTGTCTATTGGGGTTCCATCAGGCTTTAAAAGACCCGCATTCACGTTCTTTTCCCAAGTAGCCAATTTGCCTAAATAGATCTTATCTAAAGAATCTCTAGAGGCTTGGTAAAAAACTATTTGTCTTTCAAAATCAGTGACCGCCAAATTTTTACGCGCTTGAAACAACGCCAAACTGTCTATGTTCGCTTGAGTGTAATCATGCTCTACGAGGATTTGATAGTTCGTAAACTGATCGTCAATTTTAATTAATGGCAATTGGATATACTTGAAGTTGACTTTGTTGTCATTTATGTTCTGCGAATGTGCAAAACTGACGCCCAAAAGCAATGTTGTCGTGAGTAGAATCTTTTTCATAGTAATTGGTTTTCTGTAAATTTATTAATTTTCTCTAAGTATTACCGTCCTTTCAATAGTAGCGACTTTGTAGTTCCGATAACTAAAGCGGTGAAAGACAATACACGTGCCAGAAATGGGCTGTTAAGAAATATTTAACAAAAAAAGCGGCACCATTAAATGATGCCGCATACTAAACCTACTACTATAGTTTAATAAACCTAACCTGCTGAATTAGCGCCTTATCTTCATCAATATAATTAATGATGTACATTCCTTTTTCTAATGATTCAATGTTTATCGATGTCAAAGCTTGGTTAGAAGAAACAGAAAGAACTTCCTCTCCTGTTAATGACACGATTGAAGCATTATGTATTGTTTTATTATTCTGAAGTTGAATTATAGTTGATGCCGGGTTAGGATAAACCGTCATTGCATCGTTTGCCAACTCATTGATCGCAGCATTTCCTCCGCCGTTTAGCGTTAGTGTAAATGTTGCCGTAGACGCTCCTCCTGAATTATGCGTAATCGCGTCAGACCATGAAACGTTATTTCCGACATTCATGACAAGCCCAATTACTGCTGTGTTACTTCCTCCCATTTCCGTATCTGTTATGATTCCTGAACGGTCGAATGTATAGGTCATTTGGTTATTCGCAACATCAACATTTAAACCTACGCATGAAGTGCCCACGCACAAATCCGCTGTGGGTAGTCCTGCTGGTTCATAAATATAGAGGCCTCCCCATGTCGCGTATGTGTATTGTGCAGGTGGTGTTCCGCCTGCATCTGTATAAATTTCTGCAGTCTTGTTTACCGGTGTAGTTGAACTCCAATGGGTGCCTGAAGGAGTCCCACTATCCGTTCCATTTGGTAGAGCAAAGCTAAAGTCGGCAGAAGGTGAGTTAGCATATGTTGCGAGGTTAGGACAAGTAATTCTGAATTGAATATCGTCATTTACAGCATCATATTGCCATTCTAGAATACTTCCTTCCATACCGGTAGGAGCATCCGAACTCGAATCCGTAGTAATTGTTGTCCATTGGCCAAATGAACTAAAGGCCATCATAATAAGTGTTGAAGTAATAATTGTTCTTTTCATCTTTTGTTAATTAATTTAATCGATAGACGTTGGAACTATACATGTTGTCGGGGTTTAAATGAACCAAAAAACATCATTTTAAACCTGTCAAACACATAAGCAAACGCCTTTAAATCAATATGTTGATCTTTTTTTTTACCTCATGTCTGAGGTGATGTTTACCCTTGAAAAGGATAGACTATTGTTGAATTTTGACTTGAACCCAGTGCTTAAAATCAAAATAATTGAAGAAATAATGCTCTAAATAATTGCCGTTTTCTGCCTCCTCTAATCTTTTGAGTAGAGTTGTAAATGCGTCTATTTCATTTTTTTGGTTCAGAACAATTGAGTTGAAAGCTGATATAAATGCTTTTTCTGAAGGCAACCAGCGATTCGCCTTTTTAATGAACGTCGCAGTGGTTGTTAACCTGTTTTTTAATAAGGAGAAATTTGAGAGTTCAAAATGAATCAAGATGTTTAATAGTCTAACACTAACTATAATATCTTTTCGATATTGTAAGATGTCAGAGTTTAAAATCTTATTTAACCAACGCAATGCTGTCTTATATTGACCGTCTCCAAAATAAGACAGTGCAATGCGATATAATTTTGATTGTTGATTTACACTGTGAAGATTATTTTCAAAAATATGCAGAACATTTTCATTCAATTGGAAAAATGCTACGGCTTTAGCATATTGTTGTTGGTAGAGGTATACTTCCAATTCGAAAAAGAAACAAGTTTCAAAAATGAAAAGTTGTTTTTGTTTGTTACTAGGATCATTGTATGAGCGGATTAATTGAATAGCTTCTAAGGAGTTCTTGAACTTTTTATTCAAGTTACATACTATAATATAATCTGACAGAAATTTGAGATATTCGGTTTCATATACCTTTTTTAATTTAGGGTTTTCATCGTACATGGATCGTATAATTTCCAAATCATCTAATGACTTTTTCAGTTCACCCTTGAATCTATACAAAACTGAGCGCTCACAATAATAGTATTGACGTTCAATACAAGAATTTTGGTCTATGGAAAACCGAGCGTCGAATTCTTTGTATTTCTGTTCGATGTGAACTACAGATGATGGGTCGCGAGCAAGTCGACCAATAACACGAAAGTAATTGTAAACCTCTGTTCTTATTGCAAAAAGCTCCTTTTGTCGAAGACGTTGAATCTCCAATTCCGCTTTTCGTTTTTGAACTTTTGAAATCTGTTCTCTATGCTTGGGAGACTTGGAGCGTGTTGTAAGAAGTAATTCTTGGTGAGTGAGAATCGTGTCAAGGTCATAAATCTTTTCATTATCCTCTGCTAGTTTTTCTGCTTTTTTCAGAAATTGAAGAGCCTCATCAAACATTCCTTTTTTTTCCAATATTTCAGCATTAACTTGATGTTCGGAAAGCTGAATTCTAAATGAGCTGGTAGAATTAAATGCCCTTAGACTTTCAAGAATGGAGTTGTACAGCCTGGACTGTATGTTTTGAAATTGATCTGGTTGAATATAAGAGCACTTTTTGAAAATATGATCTTTACTATAGTATTTATGCTGTACAATGTAGTCGAAAAAACGAGCGTAAATAGTTTCTTGACTATTATTAGAATGCCGTTTCAAATATTGTTTAAAATAGCGTTTTTCGGATGGGCGCATTTCATGGATGAGGTCAAAA
>JBLHVW010000052.1:0-22179 GCA_047628775.1 Salibacteraceae bacterium
TTAACAATATTCGGCTGATAGGGAATCGGGAAGATGACCTGCTATTAACAATATTCGGCTGATAGGGAATCGGGAAGATGACCTGCTATTAACAATATTCGGCTGATAGGGAATCGGGAAGATGACCTGCTATTAACAATATTCGGCTGATAGGGAATCGGGAAGATGACCCGCTAATAACAATATTCGGCTGATAGGGAATCGGGAAGATGACCCGCTATTAACAATATTCGGCTGATCGGGAATCGGGAAGATGACCTGCTATTAACAATATTCGGCTGATAGGGAATCGGGAAGATGACCCGCTAATAACAATATTCGACACCTATTCGGTGCTACAACCTACTTGAAAAGTAACAGCAATTTTAATCGCAAGAGCCTATTGCTCTTGTGATACCGATGCTTAGATCCAGTTTGAATTTGTGGTAGAGCTCTGAATCTCGTTGCGGATTGAACCTGCCTTTATCAAGAGTGTAGAAGTAAGGAGCTTTCAAACCCCAACAAAATGTTGACCGGCCTGAAATTCGAATGGTATGATACAATTCAAGCGATACTGCGCCTACAGGATGATAAATATCTGGACGTGTCACTTTTGAACGTTCAACTCCATCCATGTGATAATAAACGAGCATATCAGATTTCATCCAACCAAATCGATTGTTTATATTAAACCGTATTCCGTGTGATCGACCAAATTCTTTGAACCCCCCTAAGCCAACTTGAACGCCAAAGCCACGGCCTAAGGTTGAAGCTTTTAAGATTATACGTTCCACTTGTGTCAGTATAGGTACTTGGGGTCCCTGGATATGCGGCTCCAATGTCATGGCCATTTTCAACAGCTTTATTCGAGTTGTAATTCAACCCATATCCATTACCTCCGAAAAAGATGCCGGCAGAATAAAGAAATGGTCCTTTAATCACTTCTTGGAAATGAATTGCGCAATTTAAGTTTATCAAATGTGTATTCAGGTCAACGCCAATTCTCTTTTGACCAAAAGAATTTAGAGATAACAAAAAACAAGAAAAGATGATAATTGATCGCATATGTGGTAGGCTTGTTTTAAAGATAACGAATCTCATCGGGAAAAAGTGGCTTTAGGTTCGTTAGCTCTGAAGTTTGAGCCTTGCTAACCGAGCAACTTCATTCACCGCTGAACGAACTGCAATTCCTGCAAGAGAATCGGTATCAGTAATAGCGGTGAAATAATAGCTCGACCCCATCAGGATTCTGTCGAGTGAACGATTGACTTGTCCTGTGGTACCAAACGAAGCGCTTGATATATTGAGTGTTATAAATATCATGGTTGAGTTTCTTCTCCAGTTTAATACGTCGGACAAAAGACGGGATACAGGTTAGGAAAAGGTTCTTATTTTAGAACGTTAACAAATGTAAAATTATTTCGTTGACGTATAGAATGAACTAAAAATTGAGGTTAAATTTGTTTGTTATCTTTAGGCTCTATGCGCAAAAAGCTACATGATATTATTTTTGGAATTAACTCGAAAGCAGGTAGGGCTTTTGATATAATTCTGTTGATTTTCATAATTGCATCTGTATTCATTGTAATGTTTGAAAGTGTGCCCGAATGGATTAGGGAATACGAATCTCAATTGTTCTATTTGGATTGGATTTTCACGATCATTTTCACGATTGAGTACCTCATCAGAATCTGGATCTCAGAAAAGCCGCTTAAGTACATTTTTAGTTGGTGGGGAATCATTGATTTGGTATCGATTATCCCTACGTTTTTAGAAATTTTTGTTTCAGGGTACACGGCCATTAGAGCGGTGAGAGCATTGCGTTTATTAAGGATATTTAGAATTCTTAAATTGCCCCGGTTTACATCAGAATCACAAGCTCTTGCTCATTCATTAAAGGCCAGTTATTATAAGATAATGGTGTTCCTTTTCTTCGTTATAATGATGATGGTGGTTGCGGGTACATTAATGTATGTTATCGAAGGCGGGGAACATGGATTTGAAAGTATTCCAGCCAGTATTTATTGGGCAATTGTTACAACGACAACTGTCGGTTATGGCGATTTGGTTCCAACGACGGATTTGGGTAAAATGCTATCGTCTGTCATGATGATTTTAGGTTACGTAATAATCGCAGTTCCAACGGGTTTGATTTCTGTTGAAATGTCTAGATATAAGGCAGATGATAAAGATGATAATTTGTGCAGTAATTGTGAAAATAAGAATCCAATCGGATCTTGTTATTGCAATCAATGCGGGAATGAAATGATCAACGGATAAGCGATTCTTTTAATCTTCGGCTAGCGCTTTTAAAGAGAACGTGTAAAAAGTCCCTTCTTCTGTTTTTTTCAAAGTGCGTTCCCCTTCCAATTGTTCCGTCATGGTATCTATAAGTTCCAATCCGAACGATTTTTCAATATCGGTTTTCCAAGTTCCATTGTCACTGTATTCCAAAGTCAAATAATCTTCATTTTCAGAGGCGGATACATGGACGTTTATGACACCCTCTTTTTTGTCTTCAAATCCATGTTTAATGGAATTTGAAATCAATTCATTAAACATCAAAGATATCGGAACAATACTCTTAGATCCTATATTTTGAATGTCGGATTTCACATTCAATTTTATTTTCATTTTAACAGAGTAGGTTGCAATTAAATCTTTGGTTAATGAAACGAGATAATTCTTCAAGTCAAAATTTGAAATCATATCACTTTGATACATTTGATCATGAATCAACGCCATTGATTTTACCCTGTTAATCGCTTCGGTAAAAGTATCAGCTTCGTCGCCTTTTAATTCAGACGATTGAAGTCGAAGTAAGCTCGTGATAACTTGCAAGTTGTTTTTTACGCGGTGATGAATCTCCTTCAGCATTACTTCCTTTTCAAGATTTTGAACAGAAATAATCTCATTCTGTTTCGTCAATTCAGTATTGGATGTTTTAACAAACTTCTCCGCTTGATGATTGGCCTTTATGAACTTGGTCAGTAGATAAGCCATCGCCATTCCAACAATGCAGGTTTCGATGATAAAATTCGAAACCATCGGCGTATCAAAGTCCGGGAGGGTATTAATATTCAATTCTATTCTGAAAATGTAATAGAATATTAATACAGTGAAATGCCCTATTAAAATGGTAAGTCCCCAAATTCTTCCAAGCATTAAAAATGCAAATAGAACAACCACAGTTCCCCACATCGGTGTTGTGTAATGAAGCGCTTTTTGAATCGTAAAGAAGGCAATTGAAACAAGAAGAAAACTACTCACTGTCGCAAAAATGCAAACGATCTTATATTTTCTTGTCTTTTTTAGAATGATTAAGGAAATAACACCAACGCCTACCTCTATAATATTCGTCAATGAAGAGTAGTTGTCGTTGTAAAAATTGGCCATCGACACCAACGATAAAAGAACACATAGGGCCAGACACAAGTTCCACGTAAGGTTAAACCTTATGACTTCATAATTATCCGTGTATTCGGTGATTGGCGGCTTAAAGTAGTTCATTCATTATAAAGCTAGTTAAAATAAATGCGAAAAAAAAACTCCCTACTTTTCAGTAAGGAGTTCGTCTATATAGTGTCGCTCTATTTATCCGAAATACATCGGGAAAATAGAAACGGAAAAAGAATCTCAGTTGAACCGAGATTCTTTATACTCTTTATCGATTATATCTTTATAATCTGTCGAACAATCGAATCGGGTAGTTGAGCCTGTCGAAACTACATCATCCCAGGCATTCCTCCAGGCATTCCTCCACCCATAGCCGCAGACTCATCAATTGGTTCATCTGTAATTACAACTTCTGTCGTTAACAACATTGAAGCGATAGAGGCCGCATTTTCAATTGCAATTCGCGTTACTTTTGTTGGATCAACAACACCTGCTGAATACAAGTTGTCGTATGTCTCTGTTCTTGCGTTGTATCCGAAGTCGTCTTTTCCTTCTTTTACCTTCTGAACGATTACTGCTCCTTCACCACCACAATTGGCAATAATTTGGCGCAAAGGCTCTTCAACTGCTCTTAGAACAATTGCGATACCCGTAGATTCGTCCTCGTTTGCTCCTTTAACCTCATCCATTCCCTCCAATGCACGAATAAGTGCAATTCCACCTCCAGGAACAATTCCTTCCTGCACAGCTGCTCTAGTTGCTGCTAAGGCATCATCAACTCTATCTTTTTTCTCTTTCATTTCAACTTCTGTTGGAGCACCAACATAAAGAACAGCAACACCACCAGCTAATTTAGCCAAACGCTCTTGCATTTTTTCTTTGTCGTAATCCGAAGTTGTAGATTCAATTTGTGCTTTGATTTGTCCAACACGCGACTTTATAGCATCTTTATCACCAGAACCATTAATGATTGTCGTGTTGTCTTTGTCGATCTCAATTTTCTCTGCAGACCCTAACATATCCAAAGTTGCAGTTTCCAAAGACAAACCTCTTTCTTCCGAAATAACCTGTCCTCCAGTAAGGATAGCGATATCCTCTAACATTGCTTTTCTTCTATCACCAAATCCAGGCGCCTTAACAGCACAGATTTTCAGTGATCCTCTAATTCTGTTTACAACCAATGTTGCCAAAGCTTCACCGTCAACATCTTCAGAAATAATCAACAATGGTTTTCCCGTTTGAGCAACAGGCTCAAGAACTGGAAGTAATTCCTTCATATTCGAGATCTTCTTGTCGTAGATCAAGATCATTGGGTTTTCCATTTCAGTGATCATCTTCTCAGTATTCGTAACGAAGTATGGAGAAAGGTAACCTCTATCGAATTGCATTCCTTCAACAGTCTTAACGTCTGTCTCAGTTCCTTTTGCTTCTTCAACTGTTATTACACCATCGTTTCCAACAACGCTCATTGCCTGAGCAATTAAAGCACCAATAGCTTCATCATTGTTTGCTGAAATCGTCGCGATCTGCTTGATTTTATCATTGTCAGATCCAACTTCCCTTGACATCTTTTTCAAGTTCTTAACCACGTGTGCAACCGCTTTATCGATTCCACGTTTCAAGTCCATTGGATTTGCTCCAGCAGCAACGTTTTTCAAGCCAGCACTAATAATTGCTTGAGCCAAAACCGTTGCTGTTGTCGTTCCATCACCAGCAATGTCCGCGGTTTTAGATGCAACTTCTTTTACCATTTGAGCACCCATATTCTCAACAGGATCCTTCAACTCAATTTCTTTTGCAACTGTAACACCATCTTTTGTAATGTGCGGTGCTCCAAACTTTCTTCCAACAACAACATTTCTTCCCTTAGGTCCCAATGTTACTTTAACTGCATTTGCAAGTGCATCAACACCTCTTTTCAAGGCATCTCTAGCTTCTACATCGAAAAATATTTCTTTTGCCATTTTAAATTCTCTTTAAATAATTTGATTTCTTGTCGATTAAAAGATTCCGTATACATCAGCTTCACGCATAATCAAATATGCCGTTCCGTCTAGCTTAATCTCTGTCCCTGAATACTGTCCGTATAAAACTTCATTACCAACTTTTACCGTCATTGGCTCGTCTGGTTTACCCGTTCCAACAGCAATAACCTTACCCTTTAAAGGTTTCTCTTTTGCTGAATCTGGAATGATAATTCCGCTTGCTGTTTTTTGCTCAGCTGCAACTGGTTCGATAAGAACTCTATCTGCCAATGGTTTGAATGAAACTGCCATGTTTTAGTGTTTATTGCGTTTTATTTGTCTGTTTCCATGAGCACCAATTTTATGCCACTTAATGGAGTCGGACAAAATGTAAGTTTTAAGCAAAAAAAATGTCAGTATGATGACATACTGACATTTTAAATTTTTAAAAAGAAACGGCCTATGTTATTGAGGTGGTGTCCCACCACCATCTGTAGGAGGTCCTTGCTCTGTTGGTGTTTCTACAGTTGTTGTAATAATGTCTGATTTTGACATCAATGTTAAAACGATACTTCCGATACCTACAAGTGCTGCAAGTCCCCAAGTCGCTTTGTCAATAAAATCATTTGTTTTTTGAACACCGCCCAATTGCTGCGCCGCTCCGAAATCAGAACTCAATCCTCCTCCTTTTGGGTTTTGGATATATACCACAAAAACAAGTAGCACACTTGCCAAAAGAATAACTGCTGTTATAAAACCTTCCATCTATTTATTTGTTAATTTTTTTTCTAAATCCTTAATAAGGTTTGCAAAGAAAATCTTTTTTTCTGGAAATGCCAAGCTTAATTGCTTATAAGCTGAAATTGCTTGTGGATAATTCCCTTGCATGATGTATATTTTCGCTAAAGTTTCACTTACTGGAAGTTCGCTCTCCTCTAGGCTCTTCTTAGCTTTCTTGGCAGGTGAGAAGAATTCAGTCTTCGGTTTTTCTGCTTCACCAAATAATTCTCCTGATGGATCAAATTCAGAAAAATCTTCTACAACTGCATTTATTGCTTTTTTGTCCGAAGTGTCACCTTCTGTATAGTTATTATTGGAATGAAGCCAGTCTGAGAAGCTTGAGGACTCCTGCTTGTCTTTAGCTTTGTTTTCTTCCTTTTTCGATTCTGTGGTACTAAGACCGTTTGTTGATTCTTCAGAATCTACTTTTGGTTGGTCATCCAAGGATTTCCTGTCATTCGTTAACCCTTTTTCTTCTTCATCCGTTAAATCGTCAAGACGATAATTCGCTGCGTATGCATTGTGAAGAATCGATTCTTCCAAATTATCTTGCGGTTTGATTTTCGTTTCTTCAACGATTGGTTCAGGTTCAACTTCTGCTGCCAAAGGTTCGACTTGAGGTTCGAAGACGATTGCTTCAGGTTCAGAATCTGTTTCGGCAGCGATAGGATTGTTTTCTAAAATCGGTTTTATTTCGTCATCTACGGGTTTTCCATCAAAAGCTTTCACTTTTACTTCTTCAGGGGATTCGATTGGAGCTGATGTCTCAATGATTCTATCAGCAAGAGTGATGTCGATTTCAGTTTCTTGAACAACTTCGGCTGGTACTTCTATTGTTTTAAAAGGTATTTGCAACGATTCAGTCTGATCATGATCTTGAATCAATTCATACAATTGAACGCGATCAGAAATTCGATACGAATGACGACTGAGTTCTTCTTCAAATCTTGGATCTCCAGCCTTACTCAATGCTTTGAGGTAGAGAATCGAAAACAATTGGGTGTAAGGATATTTGGTTGATAATTCCTGTAGTGTCGATAAATCTTCAGGAACCACAAGATTTGGGTTCTGAATTCGACTCGATATTTCTACAACACTCAACATTACCAATTCGACATCAATTTATTAATCACATCTTGAACAATTTGCTCGTTCACTTCGCCCAATAATTCGGTTTCAACAACCCCAATATCAGTACTTACGTCGTAATCAACAAATCGAGTACTCGTTAATGACATCTGATCTTCTTCCTCTCCTGGTACAGTGATAAAAATTTCAAAGCGAACCGAAATGGACAATCTATTTTTTGCTGAGACATCTTCTGCTTGCAATGCAACTGGAGAAATGGTGTAGCTCGTAACTGTTGCTGTAACGTTTAATTCTGCTGAATCTGCGTCGTTATTTATGAGAAGCCGTGTGTTGTTTTGAATTCCATCCCGAACAGATTCTGAAAGTGAGGCTGAGTAGCTCAATGGCGTATTCGGTGCATTGTTTTCAAACGAAGTTACAAAGAATGTTTTCCACTCAGGTGGCAATGAGCCATCAATGAACGACACGCTAGTAGGCCAACAACTCGTTAATAAAAAAAATAGAGATATGGTAAGTAGAATCCGCACTAGTCGTTCAAGTTATATTCTTTAATTTTTCTATACAAAGTTCGTTCGCTGATCCCCAATTCGGAGGCCGCGTATTTTCTCTTTCCTTTGTGCTTTGTCAGTGCCTTTTTAATCAATTCTCGTTCTGTATCTTCCAAAGAAAGTGATTCCTCAACTTCTTCATGAACTTCGTATGAATCACTGTTTTCAGATTGATTCGGGTGAACAAAAACAGATTCATCAGATTTACTCGGAGGAAGGTAGCGCGTTGGAGTCGGTTTAGGTTCGTTAACATCATCATAAAAACGATTAACGAGGTTGGTTTGATCGCTGCTAAGCGACTCACTTCCATCCTTGGACAGAATCTCTACAACTAGTTTTTTTAAGTCGGTTAAATCCTTTTTCATGTCGAATAAGAACTTATACATCAACTCTCTTTCATTAATGCTATCCTTCGTTTCTCCAATTCGAGCAGGAGAATTATCCTTTTCCGGTGGTAAATATTCTTGAAGTAAGGCAACATCAATTTCACGTTTTGTTTGAATAACGGAAATTTGTTCAACCATATTCTTCAATTGACGGATATTTCCTGGCCAAGAATAGCTATTCAACAATTGAACGCTGGCCTCTGTTAATTTGATGCCCGGCATTCTATATTTATCCGCAAAATCACTTGAAAATTTTCGAAACAACAAATGAATGTCATCTTGTCTATTTCTCAATGCTGGCAATGGAATAGGAACGGTGCTTAATCTATAAAACAGATCTTCTCTAAATTTACTATTTGTAATTGCTGACTGCATATTTTCATTCGTTGCAGCAACAACTCTTACGTTTGTCTTAATGACCTTCGAAGATCCAACTCGAATGAATTCTCCTGTTTCCAAAACACGAAGAAGTCGAACTTGAGTTTGCATTGGTAATTCAGCAACTTCATCAAGGAAAATGGTTCCTCCATCTGCAACTTCAAAATAGCCTTTTCTACTCCCACTTGCACCTGTAAAAGATCCTTTTTCGTGACCGAATAATTCTGAATCGATTGTTCCTTCTGGAATAGCCCCGCAGTTGACAGCAATATATTCGCCGTGTTTTCTAGAGCTTAATTGATGAATTACCTGTGGGATAATTTCTTTTCCCGTGCCACTTTCTCCAGTTACAAGAACCGAAATATCAGTAGGAGCGACTTGTATGGCAACTTCAAGCGCGCGATTCAATAAAGGCGCATTCCCGATAATTCCAAACCTCTGTTTAACCTGTTGAACTTCCATCAATCGTTACTTTGAAGGTTTTAGTAATTCAACAACTTCTCCTTGAAGCGTTGCAGCTGTGCATGTTTTTATCTTCACCAAAACGTATTCGTTTTTACCAAAATTGCCTTTCGGGAAAATTACTGTTGTGTTTTGATCATTTCTTCCAGCAAAATCTTCATCAGATCTTTTTGAAACGCCTTCAACCAAAACTTTGTGAATTTGACCAATTTGTTTCTGGTTAACCGCTAAAGAGTTTTCCTGTTGGATATTAATTATCTCCGTTAGACGAGCGCCTTTAACCTTTTCAGGAACACTATCTTCATATCTTCTTTCTGCCAATGTCTTAGGTCGCTCAGAATACTTGTACATGTAGGCGAAATCCCATTTAACATCTCTCATTATCGAAAGTGTATCTTGAAATTCTTCTTCCGTTTCATCACAAAACCCAGTAATGATATCTGTTGAAATCGCACAGTTCGGAATAATCCGATGAATCGATGCAATTCGCTCTAAATACCATTCTCGCGTATATCCACGATTCATTCTTTTCAATACTTCCGTGTTTCCAGATTGAATTGGCAAGTGAATGTAATTACAAATGTTTTCGTGCTTATTGATCACCTCTAATACTTCGTCCGTCATGTCTTTCGGATGGGAAGTTGAGAATCGAATTCTTAAATCTGGTGAGATTGCAGCCACCGATTCCATAAGTTGAGCGAAATTAGTTGTAGGCTTTGTCTCGTCTTTTATTTCGCCTTTAGAAGTCATGTTCCAACGGTAAGAATCCACATTTTGACCCAACAAAGTCACTTCTCTATATCCTTGTTCGAAAAGAGTTACGCATTCACCATGTATTGTTTCAGGATCTCTAGATCGTTCTCTTCCTCTTGTAAATGGAACAACGCAAAATGAACACATGTTATCGCAACCTCTCGTAATTGACACAAAACTTGAAACTCCTTTTGTGTCCAAACGAATGGGAGCAATGTCAGCGTATGTTTCATCACGTGAGAGTAAAACGTTAACCGCTTTCTGTCCACCTTCAACTTCCATTATCAATCCAGGCAAATCCCTATATGCATCTGGACCCGCAACTAAATCGACAAGTTTTTCTTCCTCAAGAAGATTTTTCTTAAGTCGTTCAGCCATGCATCCCAAAATTCCAACAACCAACTCAGGCTGTCTTTGTTTTCGCTTTTTGAAATTTGTGAGTCTTTTCCGAACTCTTGATTCCGCATTCTCTCGAATTGAACATGTGTTGATTAAAACAACATCTGCTTCTTCTACATCGCTAGTTGTGGTGTATCCATTATTACTCATAATTGAGGCCACAACTTCACTGTCAGCGAAATTCATAGCGCACCCATAGCTTTCGATATACAACTTTTTTGTATTCTTCGAATCTTCTGAAGCAATCAATGTTGCTTCCCCCTGTCGACTTTCATCGATCTCTTTCTCAAGATTAACTCCTTCTTTCATTCTTTTAAATCAGTCTACAAAGCTACACAAAAATAAAAAAGGTGTCAAAATGGCAGGATTAAATTTCTGTAAAAATGTTCGAATCTACCTTTAACCTACGGTTAAAGAATATCGATTCCTAATAGGTCTGAAACATTTTGTTCGGTATTTACGTTGTGTATTGAAATTAAAACATCTTAATTTGCAAAATCTTTTCGAGCGAGAATTGAATCACACATCTAATAAACTTTTATAACGTATGGCTAAGAATCTAGTTATTGTGGAGTCACCTGCTAAGGCAAAAACCATTGAAGGGTATCTTGGAAAAGATTTCATTGTTAAGTCAAGTTTTGGACATGTTAGAGATTTGGCTAAAAAAGAAGCGATAGACGTTGATAACGATTTCAAACCTAAGTATGAGGTGTCTGAAGATAAGAAACAAGTCGTTGCAGATTTGAAGAAAATTGTGAAGAAAGTTGACACTGTATGGCTTGCGACGGATGAGGACCGTGAAGGAGAAGCTATTTCATGGCACTTATATGAAACATTAGGTCTTGAGAAAAAGATTACGAAAAGAATCGCATTTAACGAGATTACGAAAACGGCAATCTTAAAAGCGATTGAAAACCCAAGAGAAATTAATAAGGAATTAGTTGATGCGCAACAAGCGCGTAGAATACTAGATAGATTGGTAGGTTTTGAATTGTCTCCAGTTCTTTGGAGAAAGGTTAGACCAAGTTTATCTGCAGGAAGAGTTCAGTCCGTAGCAGTTAAATTAATCGTGGAGAAAGAAAAAGAGATTCAGAAATTTAATGGCGAAACATTCTATAAAGTGAATGGAGTATTTTCAACTGAAAAGGGGAGAATACGTGCAGATATTTCGAGACAATTAAAATCGGAAGAAGATGTAACGACGTTATTGGATTCTTGTAAAATAGCAAACTTTAAAGTGGATGCAGTTACAATGAAGCCAGCAACGAAAAAACCAGCCGCGCCATTTACAACATCAACTTTACAGCAAGAAGCCAGCTTGAAATTGGGATTCTCAGTTTCAAGAACGATGTCTGTAGCTCAACGTTTGTATGAATCAGGGCATATCACATATATGAGAACCGATTCTGTGAATCTTTCAGATACTGCATTGAATGCAGCGAAAGCTGAAATTGAGAAGGCATATGGGCCTGAGTTTTCAAACACAACGAAATATACAACGAAGAATGCAGGAGCTCAAGAGGCTCACGAAGCAATTCGACCAACAAGTTTCTCTGCACATAAAGTAAGCGCCGAATCAGATCAAGAAAGATTGTACGATCTTATTTGGAAGCGTGCAATATCATCGCAAATGTCAGATGCCAAATTAGAGAGAACAACAATCAAGTTGGACGCAGATGGAGTTGCTGATACTTTTCAAGCGAAGGGTGAGGTTATCAAATTTGAAGGTTTTTTAAAGGTGTATCTTGAAAGTACAATCGGAGACGACGATGATGATGACAGCTTCCAATCAGGATTGTTACCGGCAGTTGTTCAAGGTGATTTGGTTGATCAAGATGAAATCAAAGCGACTCAGAGATTTTCTAGACCTCCAGCAAGATACGTTGAGGCCGCATTGGTGAAGAAATTGGAAAGCCTTGGAATTGGAAGACCATCAACGTATGCTCCAACAATTACAACAATCCAAAAAAGAGGGTATGTTGAAAAACCAGAAAAAGATGGTGTTGAAAGAAAATACAACCAATGGACTTTAGTGAACGGTTCAGTCGATAAAAAAGAACTTTCTGAAATTACTGGTAAGGAGAAAAATAAATTAGCACCAACAGATATCGGAGTTGTAGTTACGGATTTCTTGTCTGAGCATTTCGGTCAGATTATGGATTATAACTTCACCGCTCAGGTTGAGAAAGAGTTTGATGAGATTGCAAAAGGGATGATGCAATGGACAAACATGTTGAAGGAGTTTTATACACCTTTCCATAACAGCGTTGAAGATACATTGGAAAATTCTGAAAGAGCAACTGGAGAAAGAGAAATTGGAATTCACCCTGAATCGAAAAGGAGAATAATTGCAAGGATTGGAAAATTCGGACCAATGATTCAGGTTGGTGACGAACAAGTTGATGGAGAAAAACCACAATTTGCATCGTTGAGAGTAGGACAGTCGATCAATTCTATCACTTTGGACGAAGCGCTTGAGCTGTTCCAGTTCCCTAAAAATCTTGGTGAATTTGAGTCTTTAGAAGTAGTTGTTGCTCTTGGAAGGTTTGGGCCTTATGTTAAACACAACGAAGTCTTTGTTTCTATTCCAAAAGGAGAGGACATTGGTGGCGTTGATTTGGCAAGAGCGATCGAATTGATAAAAGAAAAGCAAGAAGCTGATGCGCCTATTGCGGAGTATGAAGGATTGCCAGTTCAGAAAGGGACGGGTAGATTCGGACCTTTCATCAAATGGAACGAAATGTTCATCAATGTCAATAAAAAATACGATTTCGATAATTTATCTCAAGAAGATGTTGTTGAGTTGATTGAAACTAAAAAGCAGAAAGAGATTGATAAAATGATCCACAACTGGGAAGATGAAGGGATTTCTGTTCAGAAAGCACGTTGGGGAAGATTTAATATCGTTAAAGGAAAAACGAAAATCGAACTACCTAAAACGTTCGATGCTGAGGCTTTAACACTTGAGAAAGTGCTTGAGATGATTGAGGCAAAAAAACCTGCAAAGAAAAAAGCAACGAAGAAAAAGGTTGTAAAGAAAAAGGTGGCGAAGAAAAAGTAATCTGAGTTTTCAACTTTCCTGCATGTAAAGATTTTTCAGAATTAGATAATCTGCTTTTCTATTTCATCTAATTTTGATTAAAGTCAAGATTGCATGAAAGACATTTCTATTTATTTCAAACCGATTTCCGATATCTCCAACGCTACTGGAGACCTGTTGATTAATTCTTATATTCATAACGAGGATGGTTTTCCAGAGTTTAAAGATCCTGGAATTGCTATTATTTATGTTCCTGAAAACCGCAGAAGCGAATCGGGACTGAGCGGAAGTAATGAAAGTTTTAGAGAAGAATTCTATACTTTTAACCGCGGAGATAAGTGGAATTTCTCAATTTACGATTTAGGTACAATTGCTCCAGGAGAATCTGTTGAAGATACGTATTTCGCACTTTCACAAGTTGTAAGTGAATTGGTGAAAGCCAATATTACCCCTGTAATCATAGGAGGAAGTCAAGACTTAATTGTATCTAGTTACAAAGGCTTTGAGAGTCTTGAACAAATGATTAATATTTGCTCAGTTGATAGCTCACTAGATGTTGGAGAACCCAGTGATGAGGTTAAATCAAACGGATACGTAAGTCACCTTTTGATGCAACGCCCTTGCTTCTTGTTTAATTATGCAAACATAGGCATGCAGCGCTTAATGGTTCCAGCAACAGAAGTTGATTTGTTCGATAAATTATTCTTTGACATTTGTCGATTGGGGGCATTCAATTCAGATTTTAGAATTGCTGAGCCTTATTTAAGAAATTCAGACTTGTTATCAGTTGATTTTGAAAGCATTAAGAATAGTGACACGGATAGTCTCAGGTATAAAAATACGAACGGATTTAAATCGGATCAGATATGCCAAATTATGAAGTATGCCGGGATGAGTGATAAAATGTCCTGTGTAAATATATTGGGCGTTGATCCGAAGCAATCGCGATCGGCTTCAAACTTATTGGCACAAATGATCTGGTACTTCGCTGATGGTGTGGCACAAAGAGTGGGGGATTTCCCTATCGGTAACAAGTTGAATTACAAGAAGTTTCATGTTGGCGTGGAAGGTTTTGAAGAGGATTTAGTGTTTTATAAAAGTGACAAATCAGCGCGCTGGTGGCTAGAGGTGTCTTATCCAACCGGAGAAGGTTTGAAATACGACCGACACCACTTGGTTCCCTGCAATCAATCTGATTATGACAATGCATTGAAAAACAAGATTCCCAATTTGTGGTGGAAAACCCTACAAAAGCTGACATAGTCGAAGAAGGGATGCTAATAATCGAGCTAGTTGATAGATAGATTCATTAATTTTTGAACAATGCTGTTAAAAAGTATTCTATTTCAATAAAAATAGTTATTTTAGTGGCTTGAATGGGGAAGGTATGCTTTCTTTTAAAGTCCCGCCAGCCCCAAGAAAACAAAGTTATTTATGAAAAAAAGACTACTTGTTTTATCTTTAATTGCGTGTGCTATAGGCAGTAATGTGACTGCACAGCAAGACAGAGCGATGACTCATTTCATGTATGAGAAGATGAGCGTAAATCCTGCAGCAACCGGGATTAACTTTCTTGATGGTTTCTGTGCGACTTCGATTTACAGAAATCAATGGGACAAAGTTAACGGCGCCCCTAACTCAGTAGTACTGAACGTCGAAGGGAATATTAATAGGTATATGGCCAATACTGGAGTAGGTATTGCATTTTATCATGATGCTATTGCTTATACACGACAAAACACTGCTGTACTTAACTTCGCACACCACTTTCAACTAGGTGGTATTGGTCAATTAGGTGTTGGAGTTGGTATAGGTATTACAAGTTTAGGGATGAATCCAGAATGGGTTCCGCCAACTTCTAATCCTGACATTTCACTTCCTGAAGCTTTTTCTCAAACAAAGTTTGATGCAAATTTCGGTTTGTACTTTAAAGCGAATGCTGGTTACTATATTGGATTATCATCAACACACATCCCAGGACCAACTTTTGATGATGCTACTTTAACTGCACCAACTGGTTTGAATTCAGCAAGACATTATTATTTAATGGGAGGTCATACAATTAGAAACGTAACTCAACCAGGAGATGATTTAGAAATGAATCTTTTTGTTAGGAGTGATCTTGTCAAAACATCATTTGATTTGAATGCTAGATATTTCTGGCAGAACAAATTGTATGGAGGACTTACATATCGAATGTCTGACGCTATTGGTATAATGGCAGGAGCAAATGTTAGTGAGTTATTGGAGTGGGCTGGCACGGATATATCTACAAGAGCTTTGCGGCCTGCGCAATTTACTGTAGGGTACTCTTATGATGTTTCAGTGCACAGGTTGTCAAGTATTTCAACCGGTTCGCATGAGATGTTCGTTAAGTATTGTTACTTTTTGCCACCGATTCCGATTTCAAAATCGAAGCATCCTAGATGGCTATAGAATAATTTGTAAAAAAAAATGTAACCAAATCAGTGAATGTTCCGTTATATCGAAACACATAGATCCTGTAATTTGTTAATAAAGATATCCGGAAGATTTAAAAAGAGGTAGAATGAAAAAACTTTTGTTATTTACTATAGTTGCTGCGGCGTTAGCTTCGTGTAGTACAAGGTCAGGACATTTGGAAGGTGCATATGGAAGAACACCATACCATCCAGAAGTCCCTCTAGGAATGATATACATCCCTTCTGGTAGTTTCACTATGGGGCAAAATGATGGTGACGTTCCTTTCCTTCATCAAACTAGATCTAAAACTGTATCGGTTCAGGCGTTTTACATGGACCAAACAGAAATTTCGAACAATGAGTACCGACAATTCGTTGAGTGGGTTCGCGACTCCATTGCTAAAGAAAAAATCTACATTGGGTTAGAAGAGGATGAAGATGCGAGTGGATGGATTAATTATTCGGAGTCTTATTTCAGTGAAGGCGACCTGGAATATGTGGACTTTGAAGAATCGGATAGGGACATCAATCGTGAAATATTTAGCCTCAATTGGGACCGTAGATTTTACTATGGAGATCCTGAGTTAGTGCCTCTTTTGGCGGATATGTATTATCCACAACCAGAGAGATTCTACAAGCGAAAACAAATTGATACGCGTAAATTGATTTTTACTTACTATTGGATTGATTATGTGGAAGCGGCAAAAAGAGGTCGTATTAACATAACGCCAAATGCTTTTGATAAAGATGGTGTTAAGTTGGTTCAAGATCATAGAGAGTTAGATACACCTCCTCATCCATTTACTGAAGAGCCTCAAGGTCAAGATTTGAATTTGTCACAAGGCGTTCCTGGAGAAGGATCAATTAACAAGAAAGGTCAGAGTAATGCAATACGTGGTCATGCAAACCGTCAGCGTTTCATTATTGATGAGAAAATAAACGTTTATCCTGATACATTATGTTGGGTACGTGATTTTACTTACTCATTCCATGACCCAATGACTAATATGTATTTCTGGCATCCGGCATACGATAATTATCCTGTTGTAGGTGTGACTTGGACGCAAGCAAAAGCTTTCTCAATTTGGAGAACTCAATTGTTGAATTCATGGCTAGTTGAAATGGGAGATTTATTTGTGAATGACTTCCGTTTGCCAACTGAAGCAGAATGGGAAAGAGCTTCAAGAGGTGATTTGGAATTGTCTCAATATCCTTGGGGTGGTCCTTACATTAGAAATGAGTCAGGTTGTTTCCTTGGAAACTTTAAACCAATGAGAGGAAGGTATTTTGAAGATGGTGGTTTCCACTCAGTTAAAGTATACTCTTACAATCCAAATGGATGGGGTCTATATTGTATGGCTGGAAATGTGTCTGAGTGGTGTGAAACTGCTTACGACGAGTCAATGTATGAATTCTCTCATGATTTGAATACTGATTATAGATACAATGCAATGGATTGGGACCCGCCATCGATGAAACGTAAAGTTTTAAGAGGAGGTTCTTGGAAAGATATTGGATATTACTTGAGAAACTCAACTCGAACATTCGAGTATCAAGATACAGCCAAGTCATACATTGGTTATAGAAATGTAATGACACACCTAGGACGTGGAGGTCGTGACTTCACAAAAGAAGGTGGCGAAGAAATTCGAAGCGATATTCAACTTCGCTAGAATAAGTAAAACAACAAACTAAGTAGTAAATTTTTTTAAACCAAAAAAACAAGGGAAACTATGAAACCAGGAAGTAAAGCATGGAAAAATTTTATGGCGAAGCTGTATGGAATTGGAGCAGCAATCGTTATTATGGGAGCATTATTTAAAATTATGCACTGGCCCTTCGCAGGTCCAATGCTTGTAGTAGGTCTTAGTACTGAGGCAGTAATTTTCTTTTTCTCCGCATTCGAACCAATTCATGAAGATCCAAATTGGGAATTAGTATACCCAGAGTTGGCTTTAGGTCATTCTGATGATTTAGATCACGATAATCTTCCTGCAGGAGGTCGTGGTGGAAATGGAATCACTGACCAATTAGATAAGATGTTAGAAGAAGCTAAAATTGATGGTGAATTGTTAGAACGTCTAGGTGACGGAATGAGACACTTAGGTGAAAACGCTGCACAATTAAAAGGTGTAACTTCGGCAGCTGCGGCAACTGATTCTTATGTTGACAGTTTACAAGCAGCATCTGACAAAGTATCTTCTTTATCTGAAGCTTATGAAAGAGCGTCTGTTTCTATCTCAGGAATGACTTCTTCTCAAGCCGAAGGTGATTCATTCGGTGAGCAAATGCAGAAAGTATCTAAAAACCTTTCAGCATTGAACAATGTTTACGAATTACAATTGAAAGGATCGTCTGCTCATTTAGAAGCAACAGAGAAATTCCAAGGACAAGTAACTGATATGATGGATAATCTTGCTGCGTCTGCTGAAGACACACGTTTGTACAAGGAAAACATGTCTATGTTGTCTAAGAACTTGACTGATCTTAATTCTGTATACGGAAATATGTTACAAGCTATGACAATTACTAAATAGGCTAGTCCTATAAGTAATTGCATTAAATGAATTGTTAACCAATTAAAATTTAATTATCATGGCAGGAGGAAAAGAAACCCCTAGACAGAAGATGATCGGGATGATGTACCTTGTACTCACCGCTCTTTTAGCACTTAACGTATCGAAATCTATTCTTGATGCATTCGTATCCATTGAAGAAAACACACAATTGGGTAATATCGCTCAGGTTGAACGTGGAGATGGATTTTATATAGCTGTAAGAGGCGAGAAAGGTCAACTGGAAGCAACTGACGCTAAGGCGAACGCGGCTAAGATTAAAAGTATTGAAGAGGCTCTTTTACAAATGGACCAAATCAATAAGATTACCGGTGTAATGATCAAGAAGATTGATGATATCAAAATTGATATCATGAAGAAATCAGGTGAAAGTGTTGATACCTACAAGAATAATGATGAAGAATCAATCATGTGGGTAAAATACGACGGTAGTAAAGAAAATCAATGCCGTCCTACACGTATGCACTTGATGGCTGTTCAGGCAAAGGATCAGTACGATATTCCAATGCACGAAATTATTGGAGATGATATTACAAATCCTACTGGATCTGGAATCAAACTTTGGAAGGATCTTATTGCATACCGTACTGACCTAATGAACCTAGGAGGTACATACAAGTGGGGAGGTAAGCAATTTAAAGTTAATGTTAAAAGCATCAATAAATACAAGGACAACAAAGACCTATCCAAAATGATTCTGGATATGGTAAGTGGTGATGATGTTAATCCCGATGATAAGGAAGGATTGGCACTTATTTACAACCGTTTAACTAAAAGAGAGAAAAAGGAGGTTCACGAAGTAAAAAACGTTCATTGGATTGGAATGACGTTTGATCATGCACCTTTAGTAGCGGCACTTGCTTCATTGTCTTCAATGCAACAAGATATTTTATCTGCTCGTGCTGAAGCTCTTTATTTGTGGAAACAAAAAATCTCTACAGGCGAGTACTCGTTCGATAAAATTATGCCTTTGGCATACGGACCAGGATCTGTAAGGGGGGGAGAAGAGTTTTCACTAGATGTAATGATGGCTGCTTTTGATTCGCAAAATGAGCCAGTGGTAGTTGTTACTGAAGGAGGCGAAGGTTCTAAAACTACTTATAATGGTGGTGTTGGAACAGTAACTGTAAAAGCAGGTGGCTCTAGTATGTCATTGAAAGGAACTGTTACTATTAAGAACAAACAGGGTGCCGATAAAACTAAAAGTTGGACTTATGAAGTTCCGGTAATTACGCCAAATGGTGCAATTGAATTGACAGATTTGAATGTTCTTTATAGAGGGTATCCTAATAAAGTTGAGATTTCTGGTTCTGGATATGATGAGATTTCTTTAAGTGCTACGGGAGCTCAATACGTTAAGTCAGGTAAAGGTTACATTGTTAGCCCTGGCCGAGGTAGAGAAGCTTCACTAAGTGTTACTGGTAGAAACAAAGATGGAACTTCGAAAGTATTAAAGAAGTCTCAGTTTAGAGTTAGTAATCTTCCAGATCCAACTTTATATTGGGGTTCTGCGAAAAGTGGAGAGAAAGGGTCAAAAGGTTCTCGATTACTTCAAGCTAAATACACTCCTGAGATTCCTTTAAAAGCTGATTTTACATTGGTGAGTTGGACATGTTATGCACCTGGATTAAAGGGTAAACCGCCAACAGGTAATGGTGGGAGTATTTCAAAAGCTGGTCCGCTTATTAATGCATTGAGTGCAGGTTCTGGAATTAGCTTTACTTGCAAGGTTAGAGGTCCTGATGGAATCACTAGACAAATTGGTGGAGGTTGGTCTCTGTAACTATTATTGGTGATCCCGTTATAGTTTTGAATACCCTTAAAAATGAATAATATGAAAAATGTATTGATTGCTTGTTTAGTCCTTGTTGGATTATCGGCTAATGCCCAAAATGAAGAAATTAACGGAGGTCCCGTAAATGTGCCTTCTGAGGGTATTATTGATGGGGTATTTATTCAAGAACACATTCCCACTAAACGTATGATTCCTTACGAACACGTTCGTGAGGCGGATGCAATTTGGAGTAGAAGAGTTTGGGAGTCGATTGATTTAAGAGAAAAGATTAACCATAATCTATATTACCCGCTTGATGAAATGCAAGCAGGTATCTGGACGCGTAATTCATCTAGATGGAGTCTTTGGACCGTAATTAGAACGCACATATTAAATGGTGATTTGACAATTTTTTCTCCCTTTAATCCTATTCTACTTGGTTTTGGAGCAAATGATGGTGATCAATTGAAATACCCAATCAAGCCGCAACCAGGATTGAACTTTTTTACGGATAGTATTTTTAGGTCAGATTTGACAAATTACTATTTAGCGAAACTTGGACCAGAAGGAACTATAGCTAGAATTGATGAAGATCCAAATTCACCTAACTTTGGTGAAAAGCTTATAATAATTGATGAGGAAGGAAATTCAAATTTCGTTTACGATGCTCCAGATACTACTTGGACAATGTCACAAGATATTGTTCAATACCGATTAAAGGAAGACTGGTTCTTTGACAAGGAAAGATCTGTACTGGACGTGCGAATTATTGCAATGGCTCCTGTGAGGTATGGAACGGAAACAGATCCAAATGGAAAGATTCAAGTAACGGGTCTTGAGGAAATGTTTTGGTTGTACTTCCCACACTGTAGATTCGTGTTCAACAACTATTTTGTATACAATTCCAAAAATGACGCACAATGGATGAGTTTTGACGACGTATTCTGGAAACGCAGATTCAATGCGATAGCATACAAGGAAAGTAACACTTTTGATAGAGATATTGAAACATATCGATCGGGTGTTGATGCCTTGTACGAATCAGATCGTATTAAAAACGAAATTCGAAATATTGAGCATGACGTTTGGTCATTCTAAATAAAAGAGAACTTTATAGAATCCCTCTCGGTTAAACCGAGAGGGATTTTTTTTGGATTCAACTTTTAGGTGCAACGATTCGTGCTCTAATCGTTAAGAATATGATGCCCTTCAAACCTAAAAGCAATATTTATGAAAAAAGTAGTAATGGCATCACTCGTGCTGTTTGGTTTTACAGCGAATGCACAATTTGGATCTCTAGGCGTACCTTCACCTGGAATAATTGATGGAATTGCCTTAGGCACCCATATCCCCACTAAAAGAATGGTACCCTATCCTAATGTTGGTGAACGAGATGTGGAGTAAAAGAGTTTGGTCGTCCATTGACCTTCGAGAAAAAATTAATCACAACTTGTATTATCCGATGGACGAAATGCAAGCAGGTATTTGGACAAGGAACTCTTCGAGATGGAGTTTGTGGACGATTATTAGAACACACGTTTTAAATGGCGATTTAACGCTGTTCTCACCTTACAATCCAATTCTAATGGGATTGGGGGCAACGGATGGTGATCAGCTGAAATATCCAGTTAAACCTACTCCAGGGCAAAATTTCTATACAGATTCAGTTTTCAGAGAAGCACTTTCCTATTATTTGGCTGAAATTGGACCTCAAGGTACTATTTCAGAGATCGATGAGGATCCCTTGAGTCCTAATTTTGGTGATCCAATTATTATTGATTATCCAGACGGCACGAGCGGCTTAAAGTATGCAGATCCGGATACTACTTGGATAATGTCAGATGAGATTGTACAATACCATCTGAAAGAAGATTGGTTTATAGACAAACAGCGTTCAGTTTTGGATGTTAGAATAATTGCAATTGCTCCTGTTAAATATACCACTGAGGTTAATAACGGAAAACGGCAAATAACTTGGGTTGAAGAAATGTTTTGGTTGTACTTTCCTCATTGCAGATTCGTATTGAATAATTACTATACGTACAATTCCAAAAATGATTCACAATGGATGAGTTTTGATGATTTATTCTTGAAAAGAAGGTTTAATTCCGTGGTTTATAAAGAAAGTAATATACAAGATCGCGATATTTCGGACTATCGAACAGGCGTCGAAGCCATTCAAGAAGCGGAAATAATTAAAGAGGAAATAAGAGG
>JBLHVW010000053.1:0-22092 GCA_047628775.1 Salibacteraceae bacterium
AGAAATTCTTGATGAAATCGTAAAAGAATTCGACAAGGAAGACGAAGCTGTTCTTGCAGGTGAGGGCCTTCCACGTTTTGCGATTGTTGGGAAGCCGAATGTTGGTAAATCATCATTGGTGAACGCATTGACAGGTGAAGACCGTAATATTGTAACTGAAATTTCTGGAACAACAAGAGATTCAATTCATACGCGCTACAACGGTTTTGGCTTTGATTTCATGCTGGTTGATACGGCTGGAATTCGTAAAAAAGCAAAAGTGCATGAAGACATTGAGTACTATTCTGTACTTCGTTCGGTTCGCTCGATTGAAAATTCGGACGTCTGTATCTTCATGGTTGATGCTCAGGAGGGAATTCAAAAGCAAGATTTGACTATTTTCTACATGATCGAAAAGAACTCGAAAGGCGTTGTTGTACTTATCAATAAATGGGATCTTGTAGAAAAAGATCACAAAACAATGGCTGAATACGAGGAAATGGTTCGTGAGCAATTGGCTCCATTCAACGATGTTCCAATTATTTTCACCTCAACTTTAACGAAACAACGTATTCACAAAGCGCTTGAAGCTGCTACGAAAGTTCATGAAAACAGAATTAAGAAAATTCCAACATCGATATTAAACGATGTGATGCTGGATATTGTTCACGCTACTCCTCCTCCATCAAACAAAGGAAAGTACATTAAGATAAAGTACGTACAACAATTGCCAACACATGCGCCTGCCTTTGCAATTTTCTGTAATCTTCCGCAATACATTGGTGATAGTTACAAAAGATTTCTTGAGAACCGTTTAAGAGAAAAGTTTGATTTTCAAGGAGTTCCGATAAAAATATTTTTTAGAAAGAAATAAGTCGCTATAACTGTTTACCCCCTAGACTTTATTGAATGAACGGCTAATCTATTGAAAAGTAATGCTAATTTTAATATGCACGCATCATAAAATCAGCATTACTTTTGCTTCATTATTTAAATAATATAATTTATGAAAAAGGTAATTGTACTTACTGCTATTTTGGTTGGATTTGGATTTAGCTCAGCAGCTCAAGTTAATCCACACGCAATTGGACTTCGCGGAGGTGCTGGAAACTATGGAAGTGGTGGTGAAGTTTCTTACCAACATGGAATAGGAGAAGCCAACCGACTGGAACTGGATTTGGGTTGGAGAAGAAGAAACAATGGAATTTTTGGCAATGGTAATGGTAATGGCAATGACTACAACTACCTTTACGTGGCAGGAATCTATCACTGGAACTTTAATATTACTGAAGGATTGAACTGGTTCGTTGGACCCGGTGCCATTGTAGGTTTCTATAATGATAAATACAACGATTCTTACGATGGAATTTCCATTGGAGTTGGGGGGCAAATTGGAATTGAATATGATTTTAACGATTTGGGTGCTCCAATTTTAATAGGACTTGACACACGACCAATGTGGAGCTTTATAAATGGTGGTGGAGCCGGATACGGTGCTGCTTTTTCCATTCGATATACCTTCTAAGCGTAAAATAGATTATCACAAAAAGCGTTTCGGTTCAACCGAGGCGCTTTTTGTGTTTTAAGGAATCCACGCTTTAGCGATTAACATGTTTTCCCCTACTCAATTCACCTAGAATTGTTCTAATTTAGCAACAAGTAACCAAATTAGATTATGAAAATCACTTCTGTAATACTCCTCTCTCTCCTTTTTAATATTGCATTTTCCCAACCCCCTACTGTTGGGTTAATATACAATAGCGGACTTGCTGCCGATGGATATACTCTTTTCGCTCCAGAATCAAATGAGGAAGTTTTTCTTATCGATAACTGCGGTGAGGTAGTTAACCAATGGACTTGCAATGACCTTCCTGGAATAACAAGTTATTTGTTAGAGGATGGAAAATTGCTGTATGCAGGTAAGGACAATCTAGAAATTCGCGACTGGAATAATAACCTAATATGGGAATATCAAACAACGTCAAATGGAATTTCTCAACATCATGATATTGAACCATTACCAAATGGAAATATCTTAATGATTGTAACAGATTTTAGATCAAGCGTTGAATTAATTGAAGCGGGTCGTAATCCAAACACTATTAGCAACAATTTTAAAATGGATAAAATTTTAGAACTCGAACCTGTTGGAACAAATGGAGCAAACATTGTTTGGGAATGGTATTTCTGGGACCATTTAATTCAAGATTTTGACAGTACAAAAGCTAATTTTGGAGTAATTGCGGATAATCCAGAATTACTGAATTTAAACTATTTAACCATAAGTAACAGTGATTGGACACACATAAATGGACTGGATTATAATGCAGAGCTAGATCAAATCATTCTGTCATCTAGAACAATCTCAGAAATTTACATCATTGATCACAGCACGTCAACGGCAGAAGCCGCAAGCGATACTGGAGGAAATGCACAAAATGGAGGTGACTTTTTATGGAGATGGGGAAATCCAGTTGTTTATCAACACGGAACAACCATTGATCAACAATTGTTTGGTCAACACGATTCTAAATGGGTTGAAAATGGATACTTACATGATGGGAAAATCTCTGTATTCAACAATTCCCTTGATGGATCAACAGCGAACAGCGCAGTTCATTTAATTAAACCTGTTATGACAGGAACCTACAATTACCAGATGACTGGAAACCTATTTGAACCCATTAGTTTTTCCTACACTTGGAGTGGCGATGTGATGGGGATTCCGATGTACACAAATAAAAAAGGCGGTGCGAATTCGCTTCCAAATGGTGGGTTTATGATTTGTGAAACAATCAATGGACGATTCATTGAAATTAACGAAGCAGGTACTGTTGTTTGGGTTTATAATAATCCTTCTAGTAATTTAACCTACACTCAATATGACGTGATTCTCCCAAATACAAATCAGGTTTTCAGAGCGAAAAAACTTCCGCCAAATTATCCTGGAATTTTAGGGAATAATCTTACCTCGACTGGAATAATTGAAGATGTTAATCCCTTGTCTGAGAGTTGCGTATTATCCTTTGGAATTGATGAAAACTCAATGAACAGTTCGGTAATTTTAAATCCAATTGTTGATGGGGAAATTGTTTTAACCGACCCGACGGCCGACCTTAAGAACCTTTTCCTATTTGATTTATCAGGGAAGTTCATCCAAAACTGGACAGATGATGCATCAACGAAATATTTATTGGCCAACATCGAAAAAGGAATGTACATTTTCAGGTTCGAAACGAACGGGCAACAGTTTCAGCAGCGGGTTCTAATTCAATAAAGGAATCCGTATTTTCGCCTAGATATGAAACAGACCACTTCGCACATTATAATGATTGCACCAACGAATTTTGGATTCAACGAAGAAGCATTCATCACCAATAAATTTCAACAGCACCCGGACGAATATCAACTCTCAAAAATTCAAGATGTTGTACTGGATGAATTCAATTCGTTTGTTAAACTTCTGAGCGACAAGAGTGTCAACGTACATATTTATTCTGACGTTCCAAATTCCAAAACACCCGATTCTATTTTTCCGAACAACTGGATTTCCACGCATCAAACAGGTGAGTTGATCACCTATCCAATGGGCGTTTCAAACAGAAGGGGCGAGCGAAGAAAAGACATTGTATCCTCCTTGATTGCAGAATACGGATTCAGTCACATTGACTTTTCAGATCGCGAAAACAGAAACCCACCAGCGTATTTGGAAGGAACAGGGAGTATGATTTTAGACCATAAAAACAAGATCGTTTATGGTGCTATTTCCCCTCGAACGGATCAAAAAACGATGGAAGATCTCGCTGAAACAATTGGTTATGACGCTGTCGCTTTTGCGGCCTACGGTAAAACGGGGGAGCTGATTTATCATACAAATGTAATGATGTGCGCTGGCGATCGCTATATCATCGTTGGAGTCGACACAATTGACGAAAAGGATAGAACGCGAATACTCGATTCGATTGCAGCAAGCGGCAAGGAAATTGTGAACTTAAGTAATGATCAAGTCCACAATCATTTTACGGGGAACATGCTTCAAATTGAAAATGACAAAGGCGAAACAATTTTAGTCATGTCAAAAACAGCATTCGATTCTTTGAACGAAGATCAATTGACCCAACTGAATAAACTGAATGATCACATTGTAAGCCCTGCAATTCCAACTATCGAAAGAATAGGCGGTGGAAGCGCGAGATGTATGATGGCTGAATTATTTTTGCCTGTCCACAATTAAAAGTAAATCTAGTCCTTTAAAACAAATAGAATTGGAAGCGTCATGTTCGACCGAACAGACTTTCCTCGGTGCTCTCCTGGCGTCCAATTGGGCATTTTTTTGATAATTCGGATAACTTCGACGTCAAAATTTTTGGACCCTGTAACCGATTTAAGAATTACAGGATTGGTAATACTCCCATCCTTCTCAACAATAAATTTAACGTAAACATTTCCCTCAATGTTATTCGATCGCTCGTATTTTGGATACGTGATATTTCCGTTAATGAAAGTAAACATCGCTTCAACTCCGCCATTGTATTCCGCCATACTTTCTGGAAAATCCATTGGTTCATCTGGAACAACTATTTGCGGCTCTGGTCCTGGCAGCGGTGGTTCAGTATCAGGGTATTCAATAATACTAGGAATGCCCATCGTTACAAACCCTAACGGTTCGACGAGACCAGGAACGGGCTCAACAGGCACTGGCACTAGAATTTCTCCCGTTTTGGGTTGGATAACGTGCGGATCAACAATTTCAAGTTCTCCCGTCGTTGTCGTGTCATGATAACTAACGTTCTTGTTTTCAACATGCTCAATTTTATCATTAACCGCTGGAGGCGTCTTAATTTTACCTTCAGGCCCATCGGAACAAGAGGATAAACTCAAGCAAACAAGGGCAATTATTAAAAAGGAATTGGAAGGCCGTTGGATTCTTAAAGCTTCAACCAAAATGGGAATATCTTCGTGTCTGAATTCGAATTGATCTTTACGCATTCGACCGCAAACTTGATCATTCGGGTTGTTCAGCAGATGCATAATGATTTCACCTCTGTTCATTTTTGTGAAGTCCATTACGTTCTTTTCACAAGAATCACAATGGCGTGAAACAAGGCCAATTTTCATTTTGTCCCAATTCTCTGAACACGGTTCTTTAATTTCCACTTTCATAGCAACGATTTTATATCTCAATATACAATTTCCGAGCCATTTCGTTCATTGCTAAGAATCTACGAAAAATTGAATTGAAGAAATTACAAATTGAATTGATCAACCCCTACCCCAACTCCCCCAACTTCTTCTCGTAAATCGTATAATTCTCTTCATCAAAACAAACAAAAACAACCTTATTCACCGACTTCAAACGCCGTCGCATTTCAAGTAAAGTTGCAATTGCTATCTCGGCCGCTTTCTCTTTTGGGAACTTATAAATCCCTGTACTAATATTTGGAAAAGCAATGGAATGCATCCCAAGAGATTCCGCCAATTTCAGGCTCTCGAAATAACAAGACACGAGTCGTTCCTCCTCGTTACTTTTCCCATCATTCCAGGTTGGACCAACGGTATGAATTACGTATTTTGCAGAAAGGTTTCCCGCTGTCGTTGCAACTGCTTCACCCACTTTACATCCACCTTGCTTGTCTCTTATTTTCTGGCATTCCTCAAGAATTTCTTTTCCACCAGCTCGATGAATAGCACCATCAACCCCTCCTCCTCCAAGAAGTGAAGTATTTACCGCATTTACAATACAGTCAGCTTTAATTTTTGTGATGTCGCCCCGAAGTAATTCAATTGATCCCATAGACCAAATTTATTCAAATTTGTTTGTCTTCGGTAAAAATTGACTGCTATGGATTTGCAATGATCCATTTTACTTCACTTGTATTCACCGTTAATAATTGTTTCCCTGGTATTTTTTTCAATTTCAAAACCCCGAACGCATAACTCCGAATTCACAATTTAAAAGAACGCCCGTACCTCCATTCCGCCAGAGTGAATCATTCGATTGTCTTGTGACTTTCTTCCGTTGTATTGAATGGACAATTGCAGGCTTTTTGAGATCGATCTTTGGTAACCAACATTCCATGTGAAGTTCATTCCCGGCTTCAAGCCCTCTAGCATTTCAAATCCAAGGGCAGAGTTTTGAACTCCTGTGTAATTGATCTGCACTCCTTTGAAACCTCCCTGAAGACTTCCCTTCTCGCGTTGGTTGTACTTAAAGTTGGCTCCCAATTCCATTACTCTTGCCAGTTCGCCTCCCAATACTGGTGAATTGCGTTTTTCAGAACCCCGGCCATCCAATGAGATTCGCATGATCGTGTTGGGCTGGTAAATCAAACTGGGTTCGAGATAGGAATAGCTCACAGCGTAATCTCTACCCGATGTATAATCCGCTTCCGATTTTTTTTCCCCGATTTTTCCAGAGACTTTAACCGTGAATTTCCTTTTTATGTTCAAGCGCAACGACACCTCTTGGTATTCATTCGAACGGGAATCGAATCCGCTTGCGAGAAGCGTTTTGCTGTTTACATTTTGATACGCGTATTCCGCTCCAAAAATGCTTGAAGTTCTGTTGAAAAACAAAGTGTTTCTAATGTTTGAATTCGTTGAAACCAAGCTTGTATCGCTGACATTCTGCGCAAATGGATTGAAGGCTTCGTTCGTATTGAAATTATTGGTTTTTCGTTTGATTCGAACACGAGCTTGATCCGAGAAGCGCGAAACGAATTTCAAAACTCCTTTCTTCTTCTTTCCCCAAAATCGTTGTGGACGTAAATAAATCGATTGATTTAACTCATTCGAATACGTTTTCACATACTCATTACTCGGTGTGAAAACACGAATGAAATTGGCCTGATCCACGAATTGAGAAATCTCAAATTCATTCAAATCTTTAATCCCATCCCCATTGTAGTCAATCCATGTGTAAACTCCCTGCCCATCATTGACTTGAATGTAAAGGAATTCTCGTTTCAGTTCCAATCCAGATCCTGCTTCATAAAAAGTGTTCCACGTCAGTGCGCCTTTCCAGATTTTCATTTCGTATTCAATTCGACCAAGAAGTGTGTTTTCTGGAGCAGTTAAAATCAACGTTGGATCTTGAACCGTCAATTCGCGGTAACTTGTTATCACATTCAACTTGTGGTTTTTCCATTGTGTAAAACCAATTTCTCCCCCCACGGATCTTGCTTTCGCCGCAGCCACTAAATTAGAACTGTCCGATTTTTTGTCATAGCGCTCGCGATAGAACAACTTGAATTTATTTTTGATGGAATCCCCATTGGCGATATAGAATTGGTAATCGAAGAATTCATAACTCGTAGGGTCCAAAATATTTGAGCGGAATTTATTTTGTTCGTGATCGTCCTTAAATCCAATTTTAATCCATCCAAGCGATTGCGAAATTTCTGCACGATGCCGCAAAAATGCATTGGACCTGTCCGTTTCACTCGACAAATAGCTTCCGTCCCAATTGGCTCTAAGTCCTTTCCTGTTCCACTTTCCGTCTACGTTCGCTCTTAATCCTTTGTAATCCGTTCCAATCAAATATTGTTGTCCTTCGAAATTAAAATTCCCATGTTTGTTCATGAAATCCACACCAATAACCGATGACAATTCATTCCCCAAATACCCCATACTTCTTGTGTTCCAGTCACGGTCAAATTCAACGGCCCGGTATTGTTCAATAGGAATAAAACTTAGTTCACGGGCTTCTACGGACAATTTCGTTCGCATAACCCACTTTGGAATAGTGTCTTTCGATAACGGAACATCTCCAATCAATTTTGCATATCCAGCGACACTTTGGTCGTCTTCTGAATCTCCACTTGAGAAGGTATTTAAGTCATTTTTGGTGTATGAGACTTCTGTTTCCAAAGTCAGTTTTGGCGTTAGGAAAAGCTTAACTCCTGACGAAACCATTTGTCGTTTTTTCGGTGTAACAATCAATCGAGACGCAGCGTAATCGCCTTGAGAAACACCCAAAATTGGCTCAACCCAAACATAGACTCTACCAAGTGCATTGTAGTTACTGAATCGATAATCTCCTTTTTGAGCGCCAACAAATTCAAAGGTCGCTCTCACATAAGCCGAATCAGGATCAACGGAATAAATGAGAACCGAATCGTATCCATTTACAGTTACTATTTTGTACAGGTTCTGGTTTTCGAAAAATCCAACGGAATCAATACTCGATGTTCTCGCAAGGCTCAAAGTGTCGCCAATTTCTGCCAGTAATTGTTTTTGACTAATGCTTAATTCCTGCTGCAGTGACTGGTTCTTTGCGTCCTGTTCTGAATACCCATTGATCCAAAACTTCATCTTTTTCGTTTCATAAACCGTTGAAGTTTGAACCAAGGACCGTGCATAATTTTGATCTGAGTATTGAAATTCTATAACAATTCTTGAATCTTTCGTAATCTGATTTCGAGACGTAAACGTCACTTCAGAAGTATTGTAATTGATGACATAATCGTACTCCTGACCCCGCTCCATTTGCTTCCCGTCGATAAATACTTTTTCCGTTCCAGAGAGTACAATGATAAACGGTTCGTTCTCTGCACCCACAAGACGGTATGGCCCTTGATTTCCTTCAACACCCTGAATAATTTGACGTTGAAACTTACCGCGAGAAAGCGCACCACTAAATTGTGATTTCCAAACCTTCGTTGTGTCATCCGTCCATTGATAATTGACCGTTAAACCCTGCGCTCGTTTCTTGTACTTCATGAAATACCCATCGGGTTTGTACAGCCAAAAATCACCAGCAATCATCTTGAAACGGTCGTTGTAAACTTGGATAAATACCTGATCAAACTCTCGTAGTTTATTGGTATTTCCATCCGGTTGAATGGGAAGATTATCATCGGAAACAGAAGCGAGTAATTTTAAATTCGGAGCGATTTGTCCAGACAATTCAAGGTTCAAAGTTGAATTCACTCCCAAATCTTGGTTATTCCCAAAGGACACACCACGAGAAATACTCCCAGATTTGTTCAAGCCAGTCCCTCCAAATAAATCGCCTTGACTCCTCGCTGAGGTGATCAGGTAATTGTCTCGATCTCCCTTGGTTCTGTTGTAAATTGCACTCGTATCCCTTAACGCATATACCTTTGATAAATCCATTGGGAAAACACGGTATTTGACAATCAGTGAATCATCACAGATATACCTAATTTTCAATTCAGACCGTGCGAAATTCAAATCGTATGCACTTTCCTCCAGCGGCTTTCCGCTTTTACATTTAATGGAAAAAGAACCGGGGTAAATTGACAGCGTATCGAGTTTGATAATTGTGTCCGGATGGTAATCTGAAATTGTTTTGACGCGCAGGCTGGATGCTTGCGACCTCCCAATCATTGGAAGCGAAAGCAGCAGTACCAAACAACACCATAAGCGCAAAAACGACATCATTACGAATGTACAACGTAGTTTGGAGATAAATCGTGTTTATGAAGCCGAAAATCGATGCATTCCTTACAAATGATTGTTAAATTCCTAAGAATCAATAACGAAAGCCGTAATTTCAAGCTGTGAAATCAATTGTATTCCTCTTTTTGGCTTTTCTAAGCTATGAAACCTCTGCTCAAGACGGCACAGTTGTCAATGTTGATTCATTAGTTGAATTGGCGAAATCGCAAGTTGGTGTCACCTATAAGTGGGGAACAAGCAATCCAAACGTGAGCTTCGATTGCTCTGGATTCACGTCGTTCATTTACAGTTCATTTGACGTTAAGAGTTCAAGAAGTTCAAAAGCGTATGGCGCTTTAGGTGAAAAGGTAGCACTCGAAGAATGCCAAGTCGGAGATTGCATGGTTTTTTCGGGAACGGAGGCGGGAAGCAAGACCATTGGACATGTTGGTATCATAATCGAAAAGAACGAAGAAGGGTTAAAATTCATTCATTGTTCGAGTTCTAAAAAGCATTACGGCGTAACGGTCACGGATTATTATTCTTCGAATTACTCGAAACGGTTTTTGGAAGTACGCAGAATGTTTTCAAGCGGTTCGAATCTTGATACTTTAAATCTTAAGACGGCAATTCCCGACACGCTAAAGTAAACCACAGGTATTCGCGCCATTCTTCAAGACAGCAAGGGGAATTATTGGTTCGGAAGCCACCAAGAAGGAGCCTGTTTGTTTGACGGAGAAAATTTTACGTATTTCACGGTCAGTGATGGGCTGAGTGACAATCAAGTTCGAACGATTCAAGAAGATCAGAACGGTACCATTTGGTTCGGAACAGCCAAAGGGGTTAGCAGTTATACGAACGGAATCATTGAAAATTACCACGCAAAAAACACTTCGCCTTTAAGACCTATGCCTGTCGACGAAAAGTGGAAACTTGATGACAATTATCTTTGGTTTAATGCAGGCGATTCATCTGGAGTTTACTGCTATAATGGTGAGCAGGTGGCCTATTTCGAACTTCCCGTCCAAGCAGGATATAGCAAATTTCGCACTTTTGGTAATACCGGGCTTTCAAAAGGTAAGAAAGGAAATCTTTGGATCGCCACGTATGATGCTGTACTTGGATATGATGGTAAGACTTTTGAAATAATCGACGGTACGGATTCAAGCCTTACGAAAGGGGATGAATATCTTCATGTTCGAAGTATTTTAGAAGACAGCAAAGGCAATTTATGGATTGGAAACAATGGTCTTGGTGTTTTACTGAAACGTGGAGATTCAATACTTAATTTTTCAGAAAACCAAGGGCTAATTCACGCGGACAGCGACAGAAATGGAAATCGTTCTCACCCTGGAACTCTAGAACATATTTTTGCAATTTCAGAAGACAACAGAGGAAGTATTTGGTTCGGAGATCGAGATACAGGCGCTTGGAAGTATGATGGGATGACAATGAAAAACTATGTCATAGGTGAAAATCTTGCGTCACAAATGATTTGGCAGATCTACGAAAATGCAAAAGGTGATTTACTATTTGCAATGGGAAATGGAGGCGTTTATCGCTTTAATGGGGAAGGTTTTGAGAGGATGTTTTGAGAGATCAAGAGAAATTTAAGAACAAACACGAAATCCCCAAATACATTAATGCAAAATTATGTCGATAATATGAACAATGCAGAGCTTCATCCTTTTGAGAAAGTCGCACATTACAGAATGCTTTGGAACGCTGATATTATCGATATAATTGTGAGTTCCCTGAAAGTCCATGAGACAGAAATAGAATTCCTAAAAGAGGTTTCATGAGTCATAAACTGGGTTCTTCAAATCCGATATTTCCAATAATAATTGAAGAATAGGTATTGAGCTAAATTGAACATTTACACCATGTTGTCCATAAACTACGTCTCGATCCATAAATTTAATACCTTTTATCCAACGCATAAAGTCCCAATTCCGTTTTCTTAGTTAAACCCCCACCCTGATGAAGATAATTTTATTGCTCGGTCTAATGGTATTTGGATTCTCAAATGTAAACTTTGCTCAATGGACTCAAACAGATGGTCCATATATTCCAGCGGGTTCATTAGGACCTTACCATGTCGATAAAATTATTTCCAACGATTCAATAATTATCACAAGTGGTTATGCCGGAACTTTTTACCGCACAAATTTATCTGACCCTTGGACTCAACTCAATTTAGGGTTAATTGAAGACTATTATATTACCGGTGACACACTTTACGTTATCGAGGATGGCGGTGGACTTTATCAAACACAATTTTCAACCTTTAATGGAGAGTTCACTCAAATTTCTAATTGGCGTATTGGCTATATAGACCATAATAACGGTGTTCTTTACAATGGCACAGGTGGCACCAGTGCTATGGGGTTTTATTGGTCAGGTGATAATGGAGCAACTTGGACACCGCACAATGATGGTATACCTGGTTTGTTTGTACAGAGTGATTGGGAATATGTCGTGTACTCTGTAGCTCATTCTGACAACTACGTGTTCGCTGGCACTTGGGGTGGTGTTCATCGAAATTCAACAACCCTAGGAACTTGGGAAGAAAAAAACAACGGGTTACCACTTGGATATATGCCAATTCTAGAAATATACGATGACACTTTATACGCTACAATTGGAGAAGTTCTTTATCGCAGTGCGGATTTCTCAGAATCATGGACGAGTTTTTATGCAGCCCCATCCGATATTCAATCCTTATATAAAAACGGAAATGACATCTACCTTGGAACCGAACTAAATGGAATTCAACACTCATCAAATAGTGGCGCTACTTGGTCTTCTTTAAACATTGGATTAACATCAAATTCGATTCTTGATGTAAATGAGTTTAAAGACACCTTGGTATGTGGAGCAAATACTCAAGGCTTTTCCAAATACTTAAATGGAACATGGTCAACAGATAACGCTGCACAAATAACTCAGTCGGTTCGTTCAATAACATCTACTTCAAATGGTCTGTTTACAAATACTGAAAATGATGTATATCAACTAGCAGCAAACGACACATGGACACTTATTTCTATGAGTGCGCCATATTATCTTTTCCACGAGCTTAAGTCTTCAAACGATACGATTTTCCTTTCAACTCATGAATCGAATTCTACATTTGACAATCAATATATTTTGTACAGCTTAGACCTAGGGGTTTCTTGGACTGAAATGATTAACCCTTTTAATGCCAATTATTATGCGTACAATATTGAATATGATAACGGGACCTTGTACGCGCATGAAGGCAATGATATTCATAGCACAACGGATTTCGGAGTAACATGGACAGACATAGATATTCCTGCTGGGTATTGCACTATTCTTCGTGATTTTCAAGTTGAAAACGATGTTGCTTTTACAGCCTTGTGCGGTTATGGAGAAGTCTTGAAATTAGAGAATGGTTCTAACTGGGTACTGTCTTCATCAGGGCTACCTCAAAATGGGGATGCAAAATTCATCGCTTTTTGTGATGGAGTCGCCTTTACATACTTTTTAGGCCAAGGAATGTATGCAAGTTTTGACGATGGTAATACATGGACGTACGCAAGTTCTGGATTGGGAACCAATAAAGTCATCAGTGACTATGTCAGTGTTGGTCAACAGTTGTTTTTAACCACAAATTACGGGGTCTATTCTACAATTGATTTTGGACAAAATTGGTACGCTCTCAATGGCGGTCTCACTAACTTGGAGACAACTTCTATCGCTTTTTTAAATGACACGCTCTATGCTGGAACAAGTATCGGTGGCATTTGGAAATCAGCCGTTCAAGAACTTAATCAAACGATTGGAATTTCTGAGAATGATTTTGCCTCTTTTGAAATTCAGCTGTACCCAAATCCGTCAAATGGAAAGTTTACGCTTCAGTGGCCTGATGAAACAGTCAAACACCTTGATATCCGAATTTTGGATGCCGTTGGAAAAGAAGTCTACACCACTACCCATTCAGAAAACCCAATTCAATTCGATGTAAATCTGTCTCCCGGTATTTACTATGTGTCGACAAATTCAATTGACAATAACGAGGTGATCCTGGTGAAAATTGAATAAAATAAACGAATAACTATTCTTATCTTCATCAAAACAAGTTTCGTGCAACGCCGATTAATACGGGGTTGATAAACACGAACACCTATTCAATCTGTTGTTAAAAAAAGTTAAGCAAACCGCCGTCAACAACCGTTTCCACTAAATTGGACCAAAAAACCGTTAATGGTTAAAAAAATCAGAGTTAATTCTATTCTTATACTTGTGGTGGCCGCAATGCTTGCATTGATGATCATTCAGGCATTTCAATCGGCGCAACTCTACCAAACGAAATCGGCTGAATTTGACGATCGTTTCTCCATGACTTTGGATAGAATCGCCATGACACATGAGAAGGCAGAAGATATCCGCCGTTATTTGGCCGTTGTAAACAAAGACTTTAGCGTTAAGTACAAAGATGTTCTGAAGGAAGAGTTCAAAACGCTGCTTTCTGCTGAAGAATCAATTTCCATTGAAGATACGGCCATTTATGAGGATGGTGAAATGCAAAACTACCTTATTATTAAAGGAAAGTCATACGATTCCATTTCGGGATTAACAGCAGAGCAGCGCGTTTTAGCCCGTGATGTCCGTCAATTGCGCGACCTTTACAGCAAGCACGGCAACAATCCAATCAATCAAGATTCTATAAAGATTGCGTTCCAGTTGGACCAACGGGTTGTACAGCAAATCCTAAAAAAAGCGCGTTTCGTCAATGAAATGATGATCGACGTATTCCGAAATAATGTGTACGAAACACCTGCTGAACGCCTGGACATCGCCTTTTTAGATTCCGCTCTGGAAACAGAATTGAGCATCAAAAGCTTACCGAAAGGGTTTCAATATGTAGTTACTGACGAGAACAAGATTCCAGTTAAATTCAAGAAAGCGCCATCGAACTATGTAACAAACCTCGATACTTTAGAAGCACATAAAACGCTGCTGTTTCCAAGCAACTCGCTGGATGAAGACCTCTACTTATACATTCGATTCCCAAAGCAACATGCCTTTGTTTTGAGGTCAATGTGGGGAGGATTGGCAGTCAACATTGCTGTTGTGATTTTGATCATTATCGCAATGATTTTCATGTTCCAAACGATTCTTAGTCAACGGAAACTTTCCGAAATGAAAAATGATTTCATTTCTAATATGACCCACGAATTTAAAACACCCATCTCAACTATTTCTCTCGCCTGTCAAGCAATGAATGATTCCGACATGATGAAGGAAGTTAACGAGGAGTCAAAACCTTTCGTGAAGATGATCACCGAAGAGAACAAACGCCTCGGCTTGTTGGTTGAGCGAATTCTTCAAAGCGCGACTTTGGATAAAGGGGAATTGAAGATCAATGAGGAACGTATTGATCTTAAAGAATTAATTGGACACGTTATTGATAATGCAAAGTTCAGAATTAGTGGTTCTGGAGGAGAAATCAAAGTGGAACTACCAGAAACAGAAGTCTTTGTTTCGGGCGATAGAATGCATATTACAAACCTGATTTCGAATTTGGTTGACAATGCGATAAAATACAGCGGAGGCGCTCCGCAGGTAAAAGTGAAGTTAAGATCAGATGGAAAACAAATAAAATTATCTGTTAAAGATGAGGGTATAGGAATAAAAAAAGAACACTTGAACAAAATATTTGATAAACTGTACCGTATACCTACCGGCAACGTTCATAACGTAAAAGGTTTTGGATTGGGGCTAAGTTATGTGAAAGCTATTGCTGAATTACATGACTGGAACATCACTGTGAAAAGCAGGTTTGGTTCTGGTTCTGAGTTCGTTATATTAATAAAAAATTAGACATGGAAAAAGAAACATCAATTTTACTGGCGGAAGATGATATCAATTTAGGGCACTTATTACAAACTTTTTTGAAATCGAAAGGATTCAAAGTTACCTTGGCGCAAAACGGAAAAATCGCATTTGAAAAATTTAATGCAGATACTTTTCAATTTTGCATCTTCGATGTTATGATGCCTGAAATGGATGGATTTACTCTGGCAAAAGAGATCCGTGAAATTGATAAAAAAGTTCCAATTCTATTCCTTACCGCCAAATCGATGAAGGAAGACAAACTGGAAGGTTTCGAAATTGGAGCGGATGATTATTTGACGAAGCCATTCGCTATGGAAGAACTTCTTGCGAGAATTACAGCTATTCTTCGTAGATCTGAGCCAGAAATAATCAACCTGGACGAAAACCATTTTATTGGAAGTATCAAATATGAACCAGAAATCCGTTTGCTTCATTTAAAAGATGAGGTTAAAAAATTGACAACGAAAGAGAATCAATTGTTGAAGCTTCTGGTTAAAAATCAGAATGAGATTTTAGACCGGCAAGCGACGCTGCGGGCGATTTGGGGTGATGATAACTACTTCAATGGTAGAAGCATGGATGTTTACATTGCCAAACTCAGAAAAGCCCTTAGAGAAGACGATTCTATTGAAATAATGAACGTTCATGGCAAGGGATTCAAACTAGTGGTTAAATAACGACCAACTTTTCCTATTTTTGCGCCGTTAAATAGATGTAGGTCAAAAGTTGATCCAGTCTACTACAGCAACTCGATTTAGAGAATATCTTCGGATGCAAAAAAAATTCATTTCCAATTTGGCGTTAATGGTTCTTTTGAACCTGTTGGTGAAACCCATCGCGATTTTTGGAATTGATGCGGAAGTTCAAAATAGAGTTGGTGACGTTGAATATGGAATCTATTTTTCACTCCTCAACTTCTCTTTTCTATTCAACATTCTTCTCGATCTTGGAATCAACAATTTCACTACAAAAAATGTTGCCCAGCACCCCAATGTAGCTTCAAGCTATTTGAATAAAGTACTTACATTTCGATTTATTCTTTTTGGCCTATACGCTGTCGTATCATTCGCAATAGGATATCTGCTCAATTGGGACAGCCGAGCAATGTATATGCTAAGTTTCCTGATCCTTAATCAATTTATCATCACATTAATTGCCTACACTAGAAGTCATTTTGGAGGTTTACTGATGTTTAAAACCGATGCAGTCATCAGTGTTTTAGACCGCTTTTTATTAATCATTTTCTGTGGAATTTTAATCTACACTCCAGTCACAAGTGCTCCGTTCAAAATAGAATGGTTCATTTGGATCCAAACAGTGTGTTACGGTATTACGCTTGTAGTAGCAGCCATTATGTTGATCTCAAAATTCGGAGTGCCTAAATTGAAATTTGATCCGACATTCTCTTACAGCATTATTAAGAAAAGCTTCCCATATGCTTTACTGATCTTCTTAATGATGATCTACACACGAATAGATTCGGTAATGGTGGAGAGAATGCACTTTAATGGAAAGGCAGAAGCAGGATATTATGCAAAGGGATTTAGATTACTTAACGCCTTTTTTATGTTCGCGATGATTTTTTCTTCGCTTCTTTTCCCAATCTTCTCCAAAATGTTCAAGCAAAAAGAGAATGTTACTCCATTACTTTCAACAGCAGCTAAACTATTGATTGGAGGTGCAATTTTAATTGGAATAATAAGCTTCTTTAATGGTGAATACATTCTCAGTTTGATTTATGACCATGACATAGAAAAAAGTACACTCCCATTCCAATTGTTGATGTTCAGCTTTGTTGGAATGTGCTCTACAATAATGTTTGGAACGCTTCTCACGGCTAAAGGAGATATGAAATTTTTGAATACGATTTCTGCCATTGGAATTGTAATCAACATTACGATCAATTCATTTCTAATTCCAAAATATGGAGCGACAGGAGCTGCGGTTGCAACGGTAATAACGCAATCTTTAATCTCCCTAATCCAATTTATTTACAGCGTGTATGTCCTTAAAATCAAGTTTACGCTTTTGGCTGTCGGACGGTTTTCAATTTTTGTTTCTTCGCTGTTTACTCTTTGTTTCTACGTAAAAGCAGATTCTGGACTCGCCCTATTTGGTTTGTGTTCAGCAGGTGTTATTGGAATGATGCTCTTTAGGCTAATTGACTTGAAGAACCTGAGCCTTATCTTGAAATTGAAAGAATAGTCTTACGACATTACTTCGAACCAGAAAGAACCACCGTGTCTTTCAACTCCGCTAAGGTTATCATGCTCCCAAATTGGCAATAAGATATCGGCTAACTCTTTGTCTTCACTTACAAAATAAGCAGGCATTACTGGTTTGTATCTTTCAGGATTCGCCAACATAAACGCCGCCAAAACATATTGCTCAGAATACGCTCTATCGCACATAAACTGCGGATAATCATAAGGAATGTAAATGTCGTGAACATGAACAATAACGCCTTTGTTCAATTCAGGAAGCAATTCCATAAAGCAAACTGTAACGTCTGAATTTGGAAGGCATCGGTGCGAGTTGTCAATGAATAACATATCTCCAGCTTCCAATCCTTCTGTAATGAAGTCGTAGTTTTCAATGTCTTCAAGTGGCTTTCGAATCACGTGATCAGACATTGCGTCAATACTTGCTCTTGGATAAGGATCAATTGATGTGATTTCCGTTTTTAAATCTCCTTCGGTAATTGCCTTGCGGACAACTTTCGTTGAATTTCCAGAACCAATTTCGATGTATTTCGACGGATTTTTTAAACGCAATAAGCTGTAAATGGAAACGATATCAAGCCCAGGAAGCATTGTATTGTTCCAAGCAGGGTTGTCTTCATTCGATTCTTCCCCCGTCTTTTTGATGGAATGAAAAACATCTTTAAATTCGACAAATTGAGCAAGTAAGGTTTTAAATGCTTCTCTTTCTCCATCAACGATTTTGTTCAAACGTGGATGTGGACCACCATTTCCATGACCATTGCGGGGTTTGAAGTCGACCTTGTAATCCAAGAAAACATTCTGAAACCGTGATGAAAAAAACTTATAAATAGATTTGACCATTAACTACCCTCATTTTGAAGCGCAAACATACGGAAAATGGATAAATCAACAATTTTTCTAGACTGCATGAAATAAAATCAATTTTTAAGGGTTAATAGGATTGACCAAAAACAAACCGTACTGCACCATTTGATGAAACCAACCTTGACGGTTCTTGCTAAAGGAGTTGCTGCCCAAAATCTCGTTTTGCGCGTTGTTCCTTGCGGTCTTGAAAAATTAATAAAGCCAAGCCATAAGACTACTAGAGAAATTCTATCTTTGCGCTACCAAAATTGAGACATGAGTAAACAAACCAACGAATTAGATCAAGAACGACAAAATCTTTTATTGTTCATTTGGAGAAAAAGAAAGATTATAATAATAGGTACTGGAATTGCTATGGTAGTGGCTATAGTTGTTTCTTTGATGATTACGCCGCAGTTTAAATCAACGGCGATTGTTTTCCCCGCAGCGACAAGTACGGTTTCCTTTTCGGAACAAAGAAATGCCAAAGCAGCTGCAATGGATTTCGGTGAAGAAGATCAGGCGGAGCAATTGGTTCAAATTCTAGCTTCATCGCGAGTTAGAAACAGAATCGTTCAGGAATACGATTTGATGAAGCACTATAAAATTGACAAAGACGATCCAAATAAGAATTTCAAATTGGGTAAGGCGTATGACGATCATATTCAATATACGAGAACGCGTTACGGTTCCATCCAGATTGATGTAACAGATCCAGATCGTGAAATGGCAGCGGAAATTGCAAATAGAATTGTTGATTTAATCGATACTGTTAAGAATGAAATGGTGAGAGAACGAACGATTCCAGCCTTTGAAATCAACAAGCGTAAAAGAGATCAATTGGAATTTGAGAAAGTGAAACTTCAAGAACATTTGGACAGCTTGTCTCAATTGGGAGTTGTTCCAACAGAGAGTAGAGCAAATCTTTATCAAGCCTATATCGACTCGAAAAACGCTGAAGATAAAGCGTTCTTTAAGGAACAAATGACGATTAACGCGATGCACGGTGCGTCTTACGATGGATTGCAGCAACAACGGGATGAGCGTATTATCAAACTGACGAAGTTCGAAGATTCTTATGAGCAATCGGAATCAAATGCCAACACGAATTTCAACCATAAATTTGTTGTTGAACTTGCGGTAGTTGCGGATAAGAAAGACAAACCAAAAAGAATGATCATTGTCCTATTGGCTACAATGGGTGCATTTGTCTTTATGATTTTTGTTCTCCTTGTTAGGGACAGAATTTCGGAATTGAGAAAAGCGGCTTAATTGCAAGCACTCAAAGAAAATAAATGGATCCTCGGCATCAGTTTTCTGTTTGTCGCACTGATCGGTTACTTAGTCTTCAATGATCAAGCAATTTTTGCGCTTGCTCCTCTTGCTTTAATAGCTGTTTTCTTTGCTATTTATTACACCGAATATGCTTTTTTAGGAATTGCATTTCTTACTCCTTTATCAGTAAACATTGAAGAATACACCGATGGTATTGGATTGTATCTTCCGACCGAACCCATTCTTTTTGGACTTATGCTCATGCTTGTTATGATGCAATTACGAAAGGCAATTATCCCTGTCCATGTATGGCGGAATCCAATCGTTTGGGCTGTTGGTTTTTACCTCTTATGGACACTTGTCACTTCAATAACCAGTTCTAATCCAACCGCCTCTTTTAAATTTCTTTTGGCCCGCTTGTGGTTCATTGTCCCGTTGCTACTCTTCGGGCCGATCATCTTCAAAGAGAAAAAGAATATTGTTCGCTTCTTATGGCTTTTCAGTACTTCGATGGTGATAGTGATCATTTATACCTTAATCGTTCACTCCTCCTACGGGTTTGGAGAACAGGAAGGACACTGGGTGATGTGGCCGTTCTTTAAAGATCATACGATTTACGGTTCTACAGTTGCATTCGTGACTCCGCTTTTGTTTGGGTTGTACTTTTCCAAAAAGCACGGACCTTTGGTTCAACTGGTTCTGATCAGTTTGATTGGTATTACGTTGATTGGATTGTTCTTCTCTTATACACGAGCGGCATGGTTAAGTTTGTTTGCAGCCCTTGCTGTTCTTGCCGTCATTAAACTTAAAATCAAATTCAAATACCTCGCAATGTTGGCCGGAATTGGATTGATATTCTTGTACATTTCTTGGGATGGAATCCAAATTGAATTGGAGCGAAACAAATTGGAACATACCACGGAGGAATTTGGAGACAAACTTCAAAGCGCGACAAATGTAACAACGGATGCGTCCAACCTAGAACGAATTAATCGATGGTCATGTGCGATTGAAATGTTCTATGAACGCCCTGTTTTCGGTTTTGGACCTGGAACTTATGCGTTTGAATATGCTCGCTTTCAAGAGCCTGAAAACACAACGATTATTTCAACAACAAACGGGGATGCGGGGAATGCGCATAGTGAATACTTAGGGCCGCTTTCTGAAATGGGACTTTTGGGATTAATTTCGATGTTATTGATCGTCGCAGCAATCTTTTACAAATCGATTACGCTTTACATTAAATGGCCCCCAGAGGACAAGAAAACGAGAACGTTATTGCTTGCGATGATTATGTCTCTTGTCGCTTATTTCGTTCATGGTACATTAAACAACTACTTGGACACGGACAAAGCGGCGGTTCCAATTTGGATGATGTGTGCAATCTTCATTGCTCTTGAGGCACAGCTCCCAAAAAAGAAAAACTCCGAACTTCTCGATTGAAGAACGGGGTTTACATGTCTTGGTTCTGGATTCAAAAATCATTATGTATCAATGAATAGTTAGTCCATGACTATTGCGCCACCCACAAAGATGGATTCAAACACGTTACGGTACTTCCACTTACCTTATGGATTTCAAAGTGAACAACAGACATCGATTGACCGGGTTTGGTCAACAATGAACCAATCACATCTTTTGTATTGACTTTATCGCCAGCCTTCACGTAAGTATCTTGAAGTTTGCTGTAAACCGTTCTGTAATCGCCGTGTTTGATGATCACTACCTTTCCAGCTCCTGGAATACTTAAAACGCTTGTAACTTCACCTTCAAAAACAGAAGTAACATGCGCTTTTTTTGGCGTACTGATGTCAATCCCTCTGTTATCCGTTGTCACGTTTTTAAGCGTTGGATGCGCATTCTTTCCAAATTTCTCAGTGACGCTTCCTTTGGCTACAGGCCAAGGTAGTTTACCTCTATTCCCTTCGAAATTTTTACTCAATGCCGTAGCTTTTGCCGTCTCTTTGAATATGACAGCTTCGGTTTTAGTCGGAGTTGCCACAGATACAGCAGAAGATGCATCCTTTTTTCGTGCTGCTTCAATGGCTGCCAGTCGCTTGGATTCGGCAGCGGCAATTTCCCTTCGAATGGCTGATGCAATCTGTTCCTTCATTATTTGACGGTCGCGTTGCACCTTCCTCAATTGCTCTAAGATTTCATCTTCTTCTTTCTTAAACTCCTTGTAAATCCCTTCTTGCTTCAAGCGGTCCTGTTCAATGGCCTCTCGTTCTAACTTCTTATCCGTAATAACTGCGAGCTTAAGTTGCTTCTCTTTCTTTATAACTCCGATCTCTTGACCAATTAAATCCTGATGTTGGCGAATCGTAATAAACTGGTTTCTTTGAACCTCAGAAATACGTTTCAAGTAGCTGTTTCTTTTCATTGCTTCGAAATAACTTTTCGATGAAAAAATGAACATCATTTTACCGTACTTGTTTCTGTGCTTGTAGGCGTATAGAATTAACTTCTTGTATTGCTCTTTCAAGCGTTCAACCTTTGCCTT
>JBLHVW010000054.1:0-21636 GCA_047628775.1 Salibacteraceae bacterium
GAGCAAATGGAACAAACGGAATTGACGGTGTTGATGGTTTACCAGGGGCGAACGGAACAAACGGAATTGACGGAATTGATGGTGCAGTAGGACCACTTGGTTTGCCAGGATTGGACGGAGCAAATGGAACAAATGGAATTGACGGTGTTGATGGTTTACCAGGGGCGAACGGAACAAACGGAGTTGATGGAATTGATGGTGCAGTAGGACCACAAGGACCACTTGGTTTACCAGGATTGGACGGAGCAAATGGAACAAACGGAATTGACGGTGTTGATGGTTTACCAGGGGCGAACGGAACAAACGGAGTTGATGGAATTGATGGTGCAGTAGGACCGCAAGGACCACTTGGTTTACCAGGATTGGACGGAGCAAATGGAACAAACGGAATTGACGGTGTTGATGGTTTACCAGGGGCGAACGGAACAAACGGAGTTGATGGAATTGATGGAGCAGTAGGACCACAAGGACCACTTGGTTTACCAGGATTGGACGGAGCAAATGGAACAAACGGAATTGACGGTGTTGATGGTTTACCAGGGGCGAACGGAACAAACGGAGTTGATGGAATTGATGGTGCAGTAGGACCACAAGGACCACTTGGTTTACCAGGATTGGACGGAGCAAATGGAACAAACGGAATTGACGGTGTTGATGGTTTACCAGGGGCGAACGGAACAAACGGAATTGACGGAATTGATGGTGCAGTAGGACCACTTGGTTTGCCAGGATTGGACGGAGCAAATGGTGTTGATGGAATTGACGGTGCGGTTGGACCACAAGGACCTATCGGAGCAACAGGACCAATAGGATTAACAGGAGCAACTGGATTAAATGGTGTTGATGGAATTGACGGTGCGGTTGGACCACAAGGACCTATCGGAGCAACAGGACCAATAGGATTAACAGGAGCAACTGGATTAAATGGTGTTGATGGAATTGACGGTGCGGTTGGACCACAAGGACCTATCGGAGCAACAGGACCAATAGGATTAACAGGAGCAACTGGATTAGATGGTTTTGATGGAATTGATGGAGCGGTTGGACCACAAGGACCTATCGGAGCAACAGGACCAATAGGATTAACAGGAGCAACTGGATTAGATGGTTTTGATGGAATTGATGGAGCAGTAGGACCTGCTGGCGCAAACGGAATCGATGGTGCGGTTGGACCACAAGGACCAATCGGAGCAACAGGACCAATAGGATTAACAGGAGCAACTGGATTAGATGGTTTTGATGGAATTGATGGAGCAGTAGGACCTGCTGGCGCAAACGGAATCGATGGTGCGGTTGGACCACAAGGACCAATTGGAGCAACAGGCCCAATGGGGTTAACAGGAGCAACTGGATTAGATGGTTTTGATGGAATTGATGGAGCAGTAGGACCTGCTGGCGCAAACGGAATTGATGGTGCGGTTGGACCACAAGGACCAATTGGAGCAACAGGGCCAATGGGATTGACAGGAGCAACTGGATTAGATGGTGCTAATGGAATTGACGGAGCAGTAGGGCCACAAGGACCAATAGGATCTACTGGTGCAACAGGACCAGCAGGAACATACACTGCAGGATCTGGAATTGATATTACAACTGGAGTGATTAGTGCTTCAGTATCAGCAGCACCAGAATACCTTTTCGTTCAACCGGATGCAATCATAAGTGGATATGTTGGCTTCGGATCGGCAAGTGCTGTGAATGGTGTTGGGTACAATTCGGTAACGGATGAGTTTACTTTGAAAGCAGGAAAAACATACGAGTTGGAAGGTTCAGTTTATATGAATACTACAACCTCTGCTACAACTTATTCTTTTGTATTCTATGATAAAACGAATAATGCAAGTATTGGATCAGAAGCATATCAAAGAGCGGCTAACTATTCAGGAACAATAATCAACCAACCAATGATGAATGCGATTATTACTCCTGTTACAGATATCCAGGTAGGAATTAAGGATATTTATGGAGCAACTGGAGGATTCATATCTTCAAGAGGATTCTTCAAAGTGGTAGAGCTGAAATAAGATTCAGCACTCGGTTTTGGGAATCATATACAGGTATTCCTAAGATCAAATCAATTTAAAGCGTATTCAATCTGGATGCGCTTTTTTCTATTCACAGCCATTCTAAAAAACTGAATGAAGTGGGTTGGCTGACAGTAACTGTGATTTCAATCCAATTCAATTAATCTATTGGAAATGTATTTCGTCCGTTCGGAAATCAAGCGTATTGCTTCCCGTTACTTGTCGTTATATTTAGTCTATCGGTTTATATGAAGAGATCGATTTTGATATAATTGGCTGACTATAAATAAAATACGGTTATAGGATTCTAATCTGTCAGACCAGTTTCAAAGTGAATCGTGGTTGATTAAGTAAGAAAGTTGCATTAGTTATAATGCAACTTTCTTTATTCTGAGAATTTTTTACCAAAACTCCAAAATTCGGATAATGATCACTCTAGATTACAATCTCGCTGGTCATAAGTAGCGCTTGCTTCATATGCGTAAAAAACAAAGTATAAGTGCGTGTTAAGTACTGTATTTATATCAACTTAAAAAGTGTACATAATTAGAACTTTATTATGTGTGAGAGAATTACTCTACACCATTTTAAAGTAGGAAATCGAATTGTTATGTTGGAAGGGATGAGTAATCTCCTCTATTTAACAACTGTTTTCTGATGAAAAATAGCTACTACAGAACTCAACCTTCTTATAAAACAGACTACAAATGCTACTCAAAATAATTGAGCAAAAACTCTTTATTGAAATGGCTATACTTAAGCTGTTTTACTTTTTGAAGATAACTATTCAACACTCTTTTCCTTCGGGCTTCATTAAGAACCAATTTATAGGTAACTATGAGTAAAAAGAGCTCATAAATATCAAAGTAGCTTCTGCTCCACCCTTTTTTATTTATATGTACTAGATTATTTGCGGCTTTTTTTATCAAGCCGTTTTTGAGTTGAAAAATTATTTTAACAATTAAAACTTGTTGTAAATGTGATTCTTGATACAGCTTACCTCCTGTATGAGATTCACTTTTCAATACAAATTCCATAAGCCCAAAATCTTTGAGGAGCAGGGATGTGGTGATCAACTCAAAAATGTAATCCATCTTATTTTCCAATGGCCCTTCTAATTTATTTTGCAGATCTTTAAGGATGCTATCGTTGGATATTTTCATCAATTTGTTTTGAATCCAACGCACACTGCACACTCGAGAATATAAAATCGGATGGAGGTTGCTTTGAGGCTTCATTTTGAATATAGCATTGGGTTTACCCGTTAAAAAGTTACTTAAGTAATTCAGGCATTGAAAAAATAAGGCATCCTTTTTCTTGAGGCGAACCTCTCCATTGGATATAAATTCCATCAACCGGATATGGTTAGTGTCTGTTGTATTTAAGGAGGAGTAATCCACAAAAATAAGGAAAACCATTTCAAGGAATATGTTATTCTCAGCGAGGGCAATTAGCTCTTTTTTAGGGATGTTTATTTTTCGGAGGAGTAGGCCGACTGATCTGCCAAATTGTATTCGCTCGGAATAAGACAAGTCTAGTAAATTTAAACCCTTACTCCTGGATACTTCGTGCACAGCATTATAGTTCTTCGATAATAAAAACTCACGAAAACTTACCGTCAACAACTCCAAAAGCTGCGGTACTTTTTGTATTCTACAAGCAATCAAGAAGTTCAAAAGTTTGGTCGTATTATTTTCAGCCAATCTGAAATAAAGCTCATTTTGAAGTTCCCAACTCACTTTTGAAGGTTCCCCCGAGGCGAAGTAGAAATAATTCGTAAAGCCGACGAATGAACTAAGCACGTTCAAAGTTTGAATGGAGGGTTGATGGTTTGCTGTTTTATCCACATTAAAAAATCTACGAAAAGTATTATAACTTATCTGTTTATGTTGCTCCTCAAATATTAAATCAGCCAGCAACTGACAGTCTCCTCTTGAAACAATTTTTCTTCCTAGTTTGAGCTCGACCTCCTCCTTAAGCCTTTCTTCCATGCCTTAAATGTATCTAAAATGTATCAAATGAAAGTGGTTGTTTAATGTATATTTAACACGAATTAGAAAAATAATAAAAACAATAAAAACAAGAAAAATGAAAAAATTAGTAATGGTATTTGCACTAGGTGCAATTTTAGGATCTTGTGGTGATAGCGCTGCTGAGATTGATGTTAAAAGCCTAGACACCCCTTGCGCATGCACTGAGGCGGCAATTTCAGTAATGGATGAAATGATTGACCTAAAAGAAAAAGCAAACGGAATGCAAGATGCTTCAGAAGAAGATCAAAAAGCTGTAATGGGTGAGTTCGAAATACTGCAAGGTAAAATGAAGGAAATTGAAACAAAATGTGTCGGTGATTTAGCTGCTGATAAAGCAGGTGAAGACTGTGAAGCTTTAAAAGAACTTCCTAAAAAAATGGAAGAGTATCAAAAAGCAATGTAAATTTTAATTCTTTACAGAAAGCGCATCCAATCTGGATGCGCTTTTTTTCTATTCACAAGTATTCTAAAACACTGATTGAAGTGAGTTGGCTGACAGTAACTGGGATTTCAATCCAATTCAATTAAACTATTGGAAATGTATTTCGTCCGTTCGGAAATCAAGTGTATTGCTTCCCGTTACTTGTCGTTATATTTAGTCTATCGGTTTATGTGAAGAGATCGATTTTGATAGAATTGGCTGACTATAAATAGAATACGATTATAGGATTCTAATCTGTCAGACCAGCTTCAAAGTGGATAGTGGTTGATTAAGTAAGAAAGTTGCATTAGCTATAATGCAACTTTCTTTATTCTGAGAATATTTTCATCAAAACTTCAAAAATCGGATCTAGATTACTATCTCGCTGGTCATAAGTCATAATTGCAATTTGTGCGCGAAATGCACCGTACATATACCCTATAATTACGGTGTATATACTAGCCATAAAGTGATAAATAATTAGTATTTTTTGATTGTGATATTTACTCTACAACGTTTTACGTTAGGAAATCGAATTGTTACGATGGGAAATAAGATGAGCAAGCCCCTCCATTTAATAACTATTTTCTGTTGTAAAATAACAACTACATAATTTAACCACATGAAAGAAATTGAAGATCTAACTGAGCAGATGATTGCAAAAATCGCTGACTATAAAATAGATGCGTTAGAAGGGATTTCCGATGGAGAAAGATACCGTCGATTTAAGGTAGAAGACGCATACAAATGTGTGGAATGGAACTATAAAAAGTGTGGATACCGTTCACCGGTTATTGTCGTCACGGAAAACCCATTGGAAATGCAAATGATGTTTAACTTTATCAAAACCATTAATGGCAACTCAAGGTTCTCAGATTTCGAATCGAAATATCCACACATGTTTGCCCAATTGGCAGCACAAAATCTAGATCAGTTTCAAACAACTCTCGGGAGGCGGTTAAGGTCTATTTCACGTTCTAAAATTGGTTCTCGAGTAAGTTCGGATTTGAATTCCAATTTCATTTATGAGCTGGACAGTCCACTATACATTCAATTATATTCAAAAACATTTTCAGAACTCGAATGTCAATTAGGACCAAAATTGAGTTCAGAGTTGAGATGCCTCTTCCGTAGCGATTTACGCTATATGTTAGGAGATCAGTTAGGATTTGTATTGGACAATCATATTGACGCAGTACTTTCTAATCAAACACGCGGCCTTAATGAAAAGCATTTATCGTATTTGTTTACCTCTAATTTTTATTCTGATTGCATCTATGCCTGGTATGAGTTTTTAAGAAAAGAACTTCATCTTGAGTTAAGTATTAATCAAGATTTCCAGGAGTGCTTCGAACTTCAGAAAGCGTCTGGAATTTGCCAAGCCATTTATTCTGAAGAGCTCTGTGTGATTTCTAAGTACCCCAAACAAATTCATTGGAACCAAGAGCATCAATTGCACAATAAGTGTTCTCAGGCAATAGAATGGGGAAGCTATTCGGATGCGACCAAACTGGAATGTTTTTTTGTTAACGGTGAGTCTAGTTCTTCAAACTTGAGAACACCTAAAGCCTTTTCTTACGACACCCCTCAATTACTTCCAAAATTGCACATGGTATCCTAAGATGTAATTCATTAAATATGCTTTAATTTTGCACAAATCCAAGAAAGAATGCCGTTGGGACAGCGATGATCACAATGTTTAAAACGACAGCGATTAACTTCTCATACATTGATTTTTTTTCATTCTGATAGCAATAAGTATAAATATAATTTACCGTTTTTTCAAATGTTTTCATACTTACAAAGTAGATATAAGTCATTGCAAATGAAATGATTGAATTCCCAACGACAGCTTTAAATTGCCCAACGTATGCTTATCATCCGATAAGTGCACGCTGTCAAGAATTTTTAACCTAATTGATCAGTTGATCTCCATGGTTACTTTTGTGACGAAGCACTTTCATAAGTTCTTCCTTTTTTCGTACAGATACATACACAATTGAGGCGTCAGACATAATCAATTGCCCTCCTTTCCCACGCAAGTACTTTTTCGCGTAGTTGATGTTTACGATTGTTGACTTGTGTACTTTTATAAAATTATTGTCCAATAATAATTGCTCAAATTCCTTCATTGATTTTGAAACCAAAATGGATTGACCGTTGGTCAAGTGAAAAGAGCAATACGCACGATCTGCTTGACATTTAATGATTTCATCGAAAGACACAAGAATCAATCCCTCATCGCAAGGGAGCGCTAATTTGTCGAATGCGGCGTTATTTACGCTTATTTGTTTCATGTTTCCATTTTGCATCAACTTTGATCGTTTGTCTAAACGAAGTCGAACGCTTCGAAGAATATCTTTGTGATCAAAAGGTTTGAATATGTAATCATCGGCTCCTAAATTCATTCCTTGTCGAAGGTCCTTTGCCTCTACTTTTGCCGTTAAAAATAGAAAGGGTGGAATGATAGCATTTTTTAATCGTTGATTGATGGCTTGTAGTAATTCAAAACCATCCAGTTCAGGCATATCAACATCACAAATAACCAAATCAGGACAGTTTTCCATAATTGAATCGTAGCCCAACTTTCCATTTTGCGCAGTTGAAACTTCGTATCCTGATAGTTCAAATATTTCTTGTAAAGATTCTCGGATATTTATATCGTCCTCTACTATTAGTATGTATTCCATAGTTCTATTTTTTAAATGTTAAAATAAATGTTGACCCTTCATCAATAGTGCTTTTGACTTGGATTGTCCCGTTATTTAATTCCACATATTCTTTTGCGATCGAGGTGCCCAGACCAGTTCCGGTTATTTCGACAACATTGGATGCTCTATAAAAAGGTTCAAATAAATTTGTTAAGTCCCCTTTGGGTATTCCAATTCCATGATCAATGATGGATAGTTTTATTGAATCGACATTAAAAACCAGTTTCATTTCAGGCCCCTGTCTGTCTAGCGAATACTTGAAGGCGTTACTCACAAAATTTGAAATGGCATGAGATATGAGTCCGGAATCTAAGTTTAAGGTAGAAGGTTCTCCGAGAATGGTGAATATCATTTTCCTTTGATCTTCTTGAATTTGATTGTAATTGTCAATGATTTCCCTGCACAACTCTACTAAATTGATGGGCTCTAAAACGAATACAATACTTCCCGCATTGAGTTTACCCAGAATGAGCACGTCGTTCATCATGGTAGTCATTCGAACGATTTGAGCTGCTATTCTGCTGTTTGCTTTTTCAAACGCTGGCTTAATGGCGTCATCAATGAGATCTATTTGCATTGACAAAATACCCATGTTCGACTGAATCACCGTAAGTGGTGTTCTGAATTGATGTGATGCTGTTGAAACAAATCGAGATTTAAGCTCACTAAGCGTTTTTTCTTTTTCCAAACTGATTGAAAGCTCTTTCTGGATTCTTTGTAAGTCCTTGGTACGTTCAACGACCTTTATTTCGAGTTCATTCGTGAATGCTTCTTTCATTCGCTCAGATTCAAGCCGTTCCGTTGTACTAATAATTTCATTTTTGTAAGCAACGATAAGCGTTGAGCAAGTATCTAAAATTGGTTGAATTAACCGTAATTCTTCATCGCCATAACCATTTTTATTGTTTGCAACACAAATTACTCCAACCAGTTCGCTGTTACTATAGCAGGGTAAGCCCAGAGAATGAAACAATGATTCTGAATTTCCTATCTCATAAGAGATTGAATTCACAACTGGCTCACCAGTAGTAAGAACTTTGGCTGCTAAATCACTTACCAAAGTCAAACAGGGATCTTTTATAGAGCCTTTATTGTATTCTTCTGTAATAAGTCCTATTGGAGGGTTGTGAGTGAATTGCTCGGTAGAAGTGTGGGGTACGAGAATTGGTTTGCCATCTTTCTGTCGAACTTCGCCAATAAATCCTAGTTCACTTTGTGTAATTTTCAAAAGTACGTGGAGCATTTTTTCAAAAACTTCTTCAGGTGTTGACTCATCTATATATGTGCCTTGGATTTCAGATATGGCTTTAAGTATTTCTTGTGTTTTCTTCTCATCTGTAATATCCTTTAAACTGGCAGTTAAGAATACAGGGGTGTTGTTAATACCAAATGGTGCTGTTAATGCCGTGCTACAAATCATTTCTATCCCAGATTTTTTTAGGTACCTGTTCTCCATTTCAAAATGAGCAATTTTACCAGAAATTAAGGCCTCCAACTTCTCTTTTGTTTCAGAAACATCATTCGGATGTATAACATCCATAATCGTCATATTGAGTAATTCATTTTCCGAATACCCGATTAGTTCAATAAACCGCTGATTCGCCTTTATGAATTTACCATTCAGATCAATCAACGGCATTCCACTATAAGTGTTTTCATAGATAGAGCGAAATTCTTCTTCACTTTGAAGGAGTGCAGCTTGATCTTTCTTCCTCTCAGTAATGTCTAATACAGTTCCCAATAAACTAATGAGGTCTCCATTTGAGTCAAATTTTAATTGCATTTCAGTATGAACCCATTTAACTTCACCTGTGTCTGCTTGGATTATTCGATGATCAATTTTGAAATTTTTCACCTGTCGGATTGCCAAATTCAGATTCTCCTTAGCGTAATACCAATCATCTGGATGAATAAGACTTACCGTATGCTTAATACTAGGTTTTACTTCAAAATTAACTCCACAGATGCGGTAAATTTCATCAGACCATTTCAATTCTCCTCCAGGTAAACTCCAGCTCAGATGGCCTAAATGAGCAATTTTTTCGGATTCCATGAGCAACAAAGTGGTTGATTGAATTTCTTGTTCCATTTCATGACGTTCCGTTATATCAGTTGAAATAACGTGATAATGTGAAGCACCCTCATATTCAATAATTGATGATTGAATTTCTGTCACAAAATTGCTTCCATCCTTTTTTAAGTGATTTGTCTGTGTTAATCCCAATGGAATCAATTTGTCGCCTGCTATCGATTGGTTTAAGGAGGCGTGTTTTTCCGGACTCATTAGGGTTGGACGAATTGATTTACCAATGATCTCAGCTTTTGAAGAGTATCCATAGAGCAACAAGAATGCGTTGTTTACATTTACAATCGTATCATCTTTGTAAATAAAACGCGCGTCGGGGGTATATTCAAATAGATCTTGAAACTGTTTCTTGGATTCAAGAATCTTTTTCTCTGCTAGTTTTTTTTCGGTAATATCTAAACAAGCACCAAACATTTTTAAAGGAGTACCATCTTCTTTGCGAACCACTGTTCCCCATGATTCTAGATAACGCACTTCTTTGTTTTCTCGTAGAATGCGCTCCTCGAAATACACCTGATTATCAGATTTTTGAAGGGCATCATGAAGGATTGATTGTATTCGTTCTCTATCCTCTGGGTGAACTAATTCCAAGTATTTTTCATATGAAACCTGAATATCTCCTTCGCTCAACCCATAAATTCTGTACAATTCTGATGACCATGTCACCACATCTTTGTTAATATCCCAGTGCCAATGTCCCAAATGGGCCAAGCGTTGAGATTCATTGAGTAAAATGGCATTTTCGTTGAGCATTTCCTCAGTTTTTTTCTGCTCTGTAATGTCTCTTATGACGCATTCAACTCCTAATTTGTTTCCAAGCTTATCATAGTAGGGTTTTGCATTGACGGAAATTACTTTCATATCCTTCTGTTTTGTATAAACGCGTGATTGAACGTTTTCGCAAAACCCTTGCCGGTTGACAACTTCCATTAAACGCTCCTGATCATTGGGATCCGCATAAAAGCCACCAATTTTTTCTCCCACTAATTCTTCAGCAGTATATCCGAAGATAGCGAACACAGATGGGCTTACCATTTCAAAGTACCCGTCATTATTTTCTCTGGTAAAAACATCAACTATTGAATCGAATACTTCCTTATACCGTGAATGGCTTTCTTTCAGAGCCGCGTATTCGGCAATGAGCTCTTCATGTGTCATGTTTTCAATAGTCGGATATGTTTTGTGCATATGAACTTTCTTTTCTTGGGTCGAACAATACAATCAACACTATGATAGGATATCCTACTTTGTTAAGAAAACAGCCTTAAGCGACCTGTGATTTTAAGCGATATTCCAAGCACTGGTGATGGCTACTATTTAATGTAAAACGGAATCCAATTAAAAATAGCTATAAATACATTGTGAAAATAGGTTTCTTTCCTAACGTGCACAATTTCTTTCCCTACGGACATTTATAGTGCTTATTGTAATTTTGAGAGTTTGATAAGGTAGGTAGGTGTTTTTACATAATAGACCCCTGAAGACAATTCCGAAACATCAATTGTAAGTTTATCTGAACCTGAACGTGTAATTCGCACGCTTTTACTAGCATCTTGCCCATACTTGTTTAGAATGTTAAGTTGCGACAAGTGGTTTGCAGGACCTTCAACTGTTAAGCTGCTTCTTGTAGGGTTAGGGTAGGCCAGTAATTCAGGGTTTTCCATACTATTTGATTTCAAATATTATCATAATACAATTCTAAAGATCAAAAAAAGACTCATGAATAGAATAGGTTGTATTTCCTAAGGTGATGAATGGGTTTTCCAATGTTCTATTTGGACATAAAAAATGCCAACAGCTTTTCGGCGTTGACATTTTGAATTCTAGTATCATAAAGATTTTTTATCTACCTAAAACTAACTAACTACTTGACACTTTGAAATACTGAACTTTACTGAACCAAAGATTACACTATTCCTTGACTTGTTTTAGTGTGTTTTTCCGAACGTGCCGTTTTTTTTTCCAAACGTAAAAGACGATGTAAAAGCTATTAGTGCCTTGAGAATATAGGCCAACTGATAGAACGAGGTTCGTGTTAATTCAGTTAATAATTGTAGCCGTTTTAATTAATCACGAACATTTTGCGTAATTCCTGAATTCCTTCTTGCGTTTCACAAATAATGTAATACACTCCAGATCCAATTCCAGACTTGTTCAGCGTTAAATATTGATCATCGGTTGAACCTTCGAATACAACCTGGCCCAATTGATTCACAAACTTAACGTTCGCTTCTTCTGCTGTGCTCACAATAATGGTGCTTTCTGTTTGAATCGCGTTTGAAATTAAACCTGTGTTTCCGAGGCAATTTTTACTTGAAAGAAGATCAGTGTATTCAAATGCGCCATCAATATCGACCATTTTCAAACGGTAATAGCGCTGTTTCGTATCATTACTTTGAACACGAACGCTGTAGTTCAACTCAGATTCAGAATTTCCTGAAGCACTTACTGTTTCAACAGGCAAATAAACGAATCCATCAAAAGTGTAATCCAACTCAAAGTAATCCGAGTTGTTTTCAGTAATGGTTGTCCATGTAATTAGCTCCTCTTTACCGAGGCATTCAGTTTCAAAAGAACTCAATTCAACCGGCAGAACAACAGTGACAGTACTTGGACAAAAATATTGTTGATTGTTCAATCCACCAGTTGCCGAGGTTGCTCCCCAGTACACTTGGCTCGTTCCACTAAAAGCATTGGTAATGAAATCATTCACACAAGTCAATCGGAGCAAACCATCAAAGTAAACTTCTAAAGTGTTTGTAGCGTTTACCCATTGGATATCTACCGTATACGTTCCTCCATCATCGATATTTCCGCCTCCAGGTTTAGCGCAAACAGGTCCACACAATGGTGCAGCAAATTGCATGCTTCCGTCAATTTCCACAGCAATATGATCACATGACATATCATATAAGTGCATTGGGTTATCGTTGTCGTAGGTGTCAAATTCTATGACTAATGCATTTGGAATTCCACCAGCCCCAAGTTGTCCACCTGCCGTTCCGCATGCAGTTGATGCACTTGGTTGAAATGTAAATGTATTTCCATCAGCACCAGCTCCATTGTGGTTGCCGAAGTAGTAATCTAAAGTCAATGTAAAATCTCCAGCAAAATCGATTTGAGATCCACTCCAAGCACAACTTAGTTGATTGTTGAGGGCTTGTGTCATTTGAATGCAATCTTCTCCTCCAACTGTAATCCATTGTGCATTGCCGTTCAATGTCCAGCAATTATCGGTTAAAACAGTCACAGATTCTATTGAAGAATTTCCGCAAACCGTGTATTCGACAAAATAAGTTGTTCCAACCGTACCGTTCGTAACTGTTCCTGTCGTTGCGTTTACTTGAGATCCATCGCCAGGAGCAGGATTGAACGCAAAGGTTCCGCCAGTAGCTCCCGTTACCGCCGCTGTGCCTCCGCCACAGTTAACGGACATTGAGAAAGCCGCAGACCCAGTAGCGTCAAGTGTGACATTTTGAGTTGAATTTACGCCACAACTTACAGTGTATTGAACAGTGTAAGTTGCTCCAGCCGTTCCATTCGTTATTGCTCCAGTAGTGCTGTTAATTAAAACTCCACCACCCGGTACTGGATTGAAACTAAATGTTCCACCAGTATCACCCGTAATTGTTGAAGAAGCTGTTGTACACCCAGTAGATGTCGCTGTAAAAGCCGGGTTGGAAGCTCCTGCAACGCCATTGTATGCTAAAGTTGCGCCTGTTGATGCTCCTAGGTTATTACAGTTAAATTGAGATATGAGAACTTGAATAGGACCCGATGCAATTGCTGTGTAGGATATGTTAGATTGTAAGCCACAGTTATCATCGTTATAGGCTAGTTGCGTATTCCCAGCAGCATTTAATACGGTGATTTGTGTGTCCCATCCTGCTGCGCCGCCATTTGAACAAAATGTAAAGTTATAAGTGGTACCGCAAACAGCATTTATTGTAAAGTAATTTCCACTTGCAATGCCCGTTGCTGTTTGATAAGCTGCAGTTGGGCTAATTGTACCACTCGAGGATTCGTTCCCATCAAAAGTACAAGCCATGGCTTGATTAATTCCAAAAAGGAAAAGTGCGAAAAATAATAAGTGGCGAGTAGCGTTCATCGAGGTTAAGTAATAGTTAGTCGGGAAAAAATACGGGGTTAATCCGTTTAGTACAAATAATCAGCTTCCTAGTTATTGGCACTCTTGCATTCTAACTAAACAGTTTAAGTTAATTTTGGTTTTAGTAAACCGTTTACTAAAGAGATTTAGTAAAGTTATATTATTGGATTCTCGTTAGCCGTAAATTTGTCTTTTCCCTTGAATTATAGGTATTTGGCCGCGGGAAGTGTATTGTATCAATATTCGATCTTTTGAAGTGTTGCCATTCTGAAAAATTGAAGGTTAAAATTCGTTGTCTCTGAGTTCAAAAGAACTATTAAGAGTTAATTTTTAGACGATTGATTGTATTGAATAAGGCAAAAATAAAGCCCGTCTCGGATCAACCAAGACGGGCTTTATAAGATATAAAATGTGATTAAACCAAATCAACGATTAAAGCATCGTCCGTCTTCGTAACTTTCGTTAACCCGTGTTTCGCTAATCCTTTGATGCCTTTATCCCATTGCTTATTCGATAATCCTGACACCGCTTTCAATGCATTCAGATCCATTGATTGTTCTTTGGTAAGAATATCGAAAATTACTTTTTCATTGTCACTTAATTCAGGACCTTTCTTACCTCCAAACACCTCTGGTTTCATTTGAGGAAAGAACAACACCTCTTGAATCGATGGATTGTTCGTTAAATACATGATCAAACGATCCATTCCAATTCCCATTCCGGATGTCGGTGGCATTCCATATTCCAAAGCACGCAAGAAATCTTGATCGATCAATCCGTTCGCTTCATCATCTCCTTTTTCTGATAATCGAACTTGCTCTTCGAAGCGTTCGCGCTGATCAATTGGATCGTTCAACTCAGAATAAGCATTCGCGATTTCTTTTCCGCAAACCATTAACTCAAAACGTTCCGTTAAAGAAGGATCATCTCTGTGCTCTTTACAAAGCGGCGACATTTCCTTAGGGTAATCCGTAATGAATGTTGGTTGGATGTATTGACCTTCACATTTCTCACCAAAAATTTCATCGATTAATTTTCCGACACCCATTGTATCATCAACATCGATTCCCATTCCTCTGGCAGCCTCAAACAACTCTTTTTCATTCTTGCCCTTGATGTCGAAGCCAGTGAAGTTAATTATTGAATCGCGCATCGTAACGCGCGCATATGGGGTCTTGAAATTAATTTTATGTTCTCCAAACGTAGCGTCTGTTGTTCCGTTTACCGCAAGAGCAACGTGTTCAACCAAGTTCTCAGTGAACTCCATCATCCAATTGTAATCCTTGTAGGAAACATAGATTTCCATCGCAGTAAATTCAGGATTGTGTGTTCTGTCCATTCCCTCATTTCTGAAGTTTTTTGAGAATTCATACACCCCGTCAAATCCACCAACGATTAATCGTTTTAGATACAATTCATTCGCAATTCGCATGTACAGCGGAGTGTCCAAAGCATTGTGATGTGTTATAAATGGTTTCGCAGAAGCTCCACCTGGAATTGGTTGAAGAATCGGCGTCTCCACTTCAAAATAGCCTGCATCATTAAAAAACTGACGCATTGCCGTGAACATTTTCGTTCTCTTCACAAAAATTTCCTTCACCTTAGGGTTGACCGTTAAATCAACATAGCGTTGGCGGTACCTCAATTCAGGATCTGTAAATGCATCGTGAACATTTCCTTCAGAATCTGTTTTAGGAAGTGGAAGTGGTTTAAGTGCTTTGCTCAGAAGTGTAAACTCCTTAACTGCAACAGATATTTCTCCAACTTGTGTTTTGAAAACAATTCCTTTTACACCAATAAAATCACCTAAATCCAGTAGTTTTTTAAAAACATCGTTGTAAAGTGTTTTGTCTTCATCTGGACAAATTTCATCCCTATTGAAATAGACTTGAATTTTTCCTTCACCATCTTGTAAATCACCAAAAGAAGCCTTCCCTTGAACCTTTCGTCTCATCAATCGACCTGCAACGCACACTTCCTCGCCATCCTTAAAGTCGTTCTTGATATAAATGGATTTATGTGTTACTGGATATAAAGCTGCTGGATAAGGGTTAATCCCCAAATCTCTCAACTTGCCTAGCGTTTCTCGACGCTGGATTTCTTGATCTGAAAGTTCGAATGAGCTCATAATAATGTATTAAGTCCGCAAAGATAGTGAATTCGATTATTCGAAATGCCTGCGGCTGCCGATTTTCCGATATTTCGAAGGGTCAAACAATCGAACAATCAAACAATCGAACAATCGAGTTATCGAATAATCGAACAATCGAGTTATCTTTGCTCCATGAGCCCAGAGAGTTATTCTACATGTAAAGCATTGCATATTATCTTCGTAGTAAGCTGGTTTGCGGGGCTTTTCTACATTATCCGCTTGTTTATTTACCATACAGAAGCCCAAGAAAAGGAGGAAGTGGCCAAAAGGATCTTAACCAATCAATTTGAAATCATGGAGAAAAGGTTGTGGTGGATCATTACAACTCCAGCTATGGTTTTGGCGGTTGTGTTTGGAACAATTATGCTAATTGGAAATCCAGATTTACTGAAGGAGCCTTGGATGCATCTGAAATTGACCTTTGTTGCGGTTTTACTTTTTTACCATTTCTTTAGTCAGAAAATAATGTTTGACATGAAGAAAGGGAAATTTTCATGGAAATCGAACGGATTAAGAATATGGAATGAGCTAGCAACGTTATGTTTAGTGGCGGTTGCGTTTTTAGTGACAATGAAAGATTCAATGAATTGGATCAAAGGAACGGTGGGGTTTTTTGCTGTTGCAATTGGCCTAATGTTGGGAATTAAGCTATACAAACGAATTAGAAAAAAATAGTTGCTCTCGGCTACAGTTCGATCAACGTAAAATAAAAGACATGTACAACAACATTCTTACAGAACAAAAAGGTCAAATTTTGACAATTACGATCAACAGACCGAAGCAATTGAACGCTTTGAATAAGGAAACGATTTCAGAATTGAATCAAGCGCTTAGCGCTGCAAATGATGACAATGGAACGGGTGTCGTAATCCTAACTGGATCAGGAGAAAAATCATTTGTTGCTGGAGCTGACATTAAGGAATTCGCAGATTTCACAATCTCTCAAGGAGGTGAATTGGCGAAGAATGGTCAAGACATTCTCTTCACCTTTATCGAAAACATGACAATCCCAGTTATCGCAGCCGTAAATGGATTTGCACTTGGTGGAGGTTTGGAATTGGCCATGTGTTCTCACATCCGTGTGGCATCTTCAAATGCTAGAATGGGATTGCCTGAGGTTAGCTTGGGAGTAATTCCGGGGTATGGAGGAACGCAACGTTTGACACAACTTGTCGGGAAAGGAAAGGCGAATGAAATGGTTTTCACTGCAGGAATGATCAAAGCAGAAGATGCATTGTCATGGGGCTTAGTGAATCACGTTGTTGAGTTGGATGAATTAATGAACAAAGCAGAAGAGATCGCGGGTAAAATCTTAAACAATTCAGGATCAGCAATTGCGTCAGCTATAAAATCTGTAAACGCGAATTTCGAAGACGGAGTGAGCGGATACGACGTTGAAATCGAAGAATTCGGGAAATGTTTCGGAACAGCTGACTTCAAAGAAGGAACAACAGCATTTTTAGAAAAACGCAAGCCAAACTTTAGAAACTAGTTTGAGCAATCCACTAAAGAAATTATTGGGGCAAACTGCCGTTTATGGCCTTCCGACAATTGTTGGGAGATTGCTCAATTATTTTTTAGTGCCGCTGTATACAAGGCCAGACGCATTCGCACCGGCCGAATATGGCACCTTATCAGAGCTTTATGCGTGGGTTGCGTTTTTGATGATTCTTCTTCCTTTAGGAATGGAAACAGCCTACTTTAGGTTTATCAATAAGCATGAAAATAAAGATGAAATTTTTCGCAATAGCTTCATAACGGTTGCCGTTTTCAGTCTTGCATTTTTTGTCCTTATGTTTTTTGCTAGTCAAGGAATTGCAAATGGACTGGGATACCCGGAACACAGTGAGTTTATAACGACATTGGCCTTGGTTGTCTCCATTGATGCAATCACGGCACTCCCAATGGCAAAGCTGAGAGCAGAACAAAAAGCCAAACAATTTTCATTAATCCACTTCTCGGCAATAGTTGTAAATATTGGATTGAACCTTATAATTATCCTCGTCCTTTTCGATGATATTGAGCCGATGACAGCTGTTTGGTTTATTCTTATGGCGAACGTGTTTGCTTCGGGGGTTAAGATTATTGGTACATATAAAGAGTTTTTGCAACTTAAATGGAAGTTTAATATCGGCCTTGCAAAGCAAATGTTGAGGTATTCATTCCCGCTAGTAATTGCTGGGTTTGCCGGAATCATAAATGAAACTTTAGACCGTGTAATGATGAAACCATTACTGGTCAGTTCTGGTAAATCTGTAAAAGAATCCCTTACCGAAGTTGGAATTTACAGCGCTTGTTATAAGCTGGCAATGATCGTAACAATTTTCCTTCAAGCCTATCGATATGCAGCCGAGCCTTTCTTCTTTGCTCAAGCAAAAAATCAGGATCGAAATAAGTTGTATGCGAAGATTATGAATTATTTCATTGCGGCTGTATGTATCGTTTTTATGGGTGTTGCAATGAACATTGACATCTTCAAACATTTTATTCGGAACGATGACTATTGGGCTGGACTCGGCGTAGTTCCAATATTGTTAGTCGCCAATGTCTTTTTAGGAATCTATCTCAATCAATCGATTTGGTACAAGTTAAGCGGACAAACAAAATTCGGCGCTTTTATTGCAATTGGCGGAGCGTTAATTACGATTGTGGTTAACATCATCTTCATTCCGCTTTATGGATATTGGGCTTCGGCTTGGGCAACATTGGTGGTTTATGGATTGCAAATGGTCGCCTCCTATCTGCTCGGCCAGAAGTATTATCCAATTAAATACAACCTTAGGAAGTTCGTCCTTTACTTCGGTCTAGCGCTTGTTTTGTACTTCGTTACAGTTCTAGTTGACATGGATCCGAACGAATTTTCGTGGTCTAAATTCTTCTTCCACAATTCGTTGATCTTATTCTACATCGCGTTGGTTTGGTTCATGGAAAAACCATCATCCAGACAGCCGGTTAGCGCTGAGGGTGAAAGTTAAAATCGATTCCAATAAAAACAAGGTTTATTTCTTCCCAGTAACAATAAGTGTAGAGTGTGTAACTTGACGATCATTTTGAATAGATATAATATACGTTCCCGAGGATAAATTCCAACTGCTCAAAGGAACCGATTCACCAGATAATAGTTTTGTTGCTCCCATTAGCTTACCATTATTATCATACAATGCGAATGAAATGATTCCTGAACCATCTGCCCCGTTTTTTAGTGTTAGTAATCCTGTTGGACTCACGGGGTTCGGATAGTACTCTATTGCTGATGGATTGTTTTCGTTTAAGGAAAGATTGCTCGTATATTCTAAATTCACATTGTCTATGTATAAGCGCTGTCCAAAGTCGTTTATGTTGCTGAACCTGATTGCCAGATTCGTTTCCCCAGCATACGCTCCAAGATCTATTGAATCTGTTCTCCATTCATTTGCTGCCGGTTCAAACGCTGCGCCTGTTTCATCTGGAGCCGTAGCTAAATCATCGCCACCTTTGTAATAGACAGAATTCCAGTTGCTTCCGCAATCTGAAGAAACAAGAACTTCCAGCGAATCCGCATAATTGACGGCATATTTAGCATATGCTACATCAAATGATAAAAAACAGTTTGATGAAACCGCATTTGTCAAGTCAATTGCAGTTTCAATATTAAATGCAATTCCATCTTGATTTAATACATAATTGTCAAATAACATACTGCTTTGACTTGTCCCATACCCACCTGCTACTGTAGTCTTGATCCATGGAGCTGCCAAATTAATTTTCCAACCGTTTGGAGGAAAGTTTCCTTCGAAATCTTCAGAAAGAATGTTTTGTGGCGGTGAAGTAGTAACATACATAGAGTCAGTTGAGGAAACACCATTATTATTCGTGATCGTTAATGTCACCAAATGTGATCCGTAAATCGTAAAAGAAACAGCGGGGTTTCTAAGTGTAGAAGTTGCGATTGATCCATTTTCAAAAGACCACAGCCAAGATGCTCCTGAATGATTTAACATTGAATAATCATCAAAGTAAAAAAGATCACTCGTGCAATTCGCGTTCAATTGATTGACCATAATTTGAGCCACTGGTCGCGTTGGAGCTTCGTACATTTGGCTCTCCCATACTCCTTTTCCATAACTTCCGATGCGTACTTTTCCATCGCGATAGAATGGCAGAATCTCACGCGTAGTAATGGTTAGAGGTAAACCGAGATTGTCTATTGCCCAAGATGCCATAGAGTTATTCTTATAATAGCATGTCATGTTTGTATTGATGTAAACACCACCATCTGTTCCTCCAATAGCAGCCATCGCGTAAATTCTCTGATCATCAAGTTCTGAACTTGTTTCATTGGTCCAGGTTTGACCAGCATCTGTAGACTTAAATACCTTGGTTCCATTTACTCCCCTTGGGTAGGAAAGCCAAAGAATGTTTTCGTCTTCTGCATCCAGCTCAATTAAAATAAGAGAACCTCCGCCTCCTGGCAAGGATAAAGAGGTCGAAGTTTGCCACTGATCATTTGTTGTATAGACCGAGGCATCTGTAAATGTTGAATTGACAACAACAGCATACATAATTTGCGAATTGGCACGTGAAATTTCAAGATCCAAAACTTGCGAGTTAGCGGGACCGCTAAAAATCGTATTAAAGTTGGAGCCACCATCTTCACTCTTCAATATGTTGTTCTCATTTCCAGTGTAAATATGATTGTAACAATTGGGATGAAACAGAAACTCGGAAGATTCAGCAAACCAAGGTGACTCATTTGGAGCCAGTCCTAAATTGGAAAAGTTTGAAGTTACTCCAGTTACTAAGGTTGGGACTTCTGTAGAGTTATTGGTCCAAAAAACACGAGTTGAATCTCCAGGGCTTACATATCCACTTGCTGGCTCTCCAGCTGAAACACTGAAAAATTCACCGTTCGGATAACTCTCCGCATAAACATCAAATCCGTTGTGAAAAGTTCCTCCTGCTAATAAATCAAAATTCCAGCCTGAAGCAAAGCCCCAAAAATCTGCAGCATGGAGACCTGTCATTTTGAAGTCTGGTTGTGTGCTAAAGAAATCTGTTGATTTGAAAATTCCACCATCACTGGTTACCCAATATTCATTTCCTTGTGATCGAAAGTCTTGCATGTCAACGTGCATATCAAACAAGCCTGGAATGTAATAGTCAACTATACTTTCAAATGTTAAACCTGCATCTACTGTTTTCCATAAGTTTATTCCACCAACTAAAACTTGATCAGCATCTGTGTTTGAGATCATTAAAGCACAATTGTACATTCCTTGGTTAAATCCACCCAATGGATTAGAAGCGATTAAATTTGGATGCGCTGCGGTATATGGTCCACCATCAAAACCTTGGGTGTTCAGCCAGCTGTCCCCTCCGTCAATACTTTTATACAGTCCAATGAATCCTTCATCTCCGGCTTTAGAATTTCCAATCAGAAAAGCATAAATTATGGATGGATTTGCTGGGGAGACTGCAATTCTGCCTCCTATTATGTCCCTGTTGCTGTCCGTTGAGTTATACCACCCATTCGTCATCACGGTCCAATTCGTTCCGCCATCTGTGGATCGAACAAATTCATGAATATCCGTTATTGGATTGTCTCTTAAAACGAAAATAGTATTTGCATTTCCAGATTGGAATTTTAAATCGAAACAGGTTTCGGTAAATACTTGTGACCAAGTTAGACCGCCATCAAGACTCTCATGCAAACCATCAAGCCCAGCAATTAAAATTCTATTTGAATTACTCGGGTCTATTTGAATTTCGTTAGGTGTTTCAATATATCCGAAGAGTGGAGCATTCGCAAAAACATTACTTGCCCATGTCAGTCCACCATCACTAGAAATAAAAATTTCATTCCCAGATACCGCATAAACTTTGTCAGGATTGGTAAAATCTACTGCAATGCCCTCTATACTCGCATTTGAAGTAACGGCGCCTGTTGTATAAGCAGTTACAATTGAAGATGAAATGTTGGTCCAATTGTCTCCGCCATCAATGCTTTTATAAATTTCTCCAGGCTCTGTTCCAGAATACATAATATTTGGAAATGATTGACACATTGCAATACTTCTAATATTTGCCTGTCTATGACTTAAAGCTCCGCCATTTTTTCTCTC
>JBLHVW010000055.1:0-21138 GCA_047628775.1 Salibacteraceae bacterium
TGCACCGCAAGTTTTTGATTTAATGGGCATCTAAAAGAACTTAATATTAAATAAAAGTTAAAGAATTATGAAGAACTCCTTGCTACTTAGTTTTGTATTTACATTCGTTTTTGCTTGGTCGTCATTTAGCCAAACATTCGACGGTTACGCACTCTACAATCTCCAAAATCAAAACACAACGTATTTAATTGATAAGGATCAAAACATTGCTCATTCTTGGTCGAGCACAGTTAGTTGTAACTACACAGTATTACTTAAATCAAACGGAAACATCGTAAGGGGCGGTGTATATAATGGAAATCAATTGACCGGTGCAGCAATTGGTGGAATGGTTCAAGAAATTGATCCTTCTGGAACTGTTGTTTGGGAATATATTTATTCAAACGCTGACCATTGTTCACATCATGATATTACACTTTTAGACAATGGAAATGTAATTTTAACGGCTTGGGAAGTTAAAACAACGGCAGAATGTATACAGGCAGGAGTAGATAGTCCATCTACGGATCAATGGCCGACACATTTTATTGAGCTTCAACAAAACGGTTCAAGCGCGGATATTGTCTGGGAGTGGCACATATGGGACCATATGGTTCAAGATCATGATGCTTCAAAAGACAATTATGGCACCGTAGCTGACCATCCAGAATTAATGGATATTAATCTTCTTACAGTTAGCAGCGGTGGCGGTGGCGGAGGGCCTGGTGGAGGAGGAGGTGATTGGTTCCATGTAAATGGAGTTGATTACAATGAAGATTTAGATCAATTGGTATTCAGTTCACGTTTTTTAAGTGAAATTATAATCATCGATCATAGCACTTCAACGTTAGAAGCAGCATCTCATTCAGGAGGGGATTCTGGAGCAGGTGGAGACTTTATTTACAGATGGGGAAAACCTTCGAATTACGCTTCTGCAGGTGCCCAAACAATTAGTGAAGCGGTTCATGATCCAAGATGGATTAAAGACGATGGAAGACCAAATGGTGGTTATATTCAGTTTTTTAATAACGAAGGAGGAACAGGTGGTTCATCAGTGATTGATGCAATTGAAGCTCCTGAATCAGGTTTCATGTATACTATGACAGGAAACTCTTACGGACCTTCGAATTATGCTTGGCGACATGAATGCTTGGCAAATTCATCTGGACAATCCGCACACAATAGAATGTCAAATGGAAATACGTTTGTTAATGTTTCAAATGAATACATGTATGAAGTTGATGCAAATGACAACCTAATTTGGCAATACAATGCCGGTCCAACGAAAGCATTTAGATATGAATGCGGAGATGCAGGAATAATTGCTCTTCTTGGAACGGACCCATGCGATTTACTTTCTCTTTCTGAAGAAACATTAGACGCAATTCAATTTTATCCAAACCCTTCGGAGACAGGTGTCTTTACTATCGATGGTGTGAATGTTTTGGATCAAGATGTTCTTGTTACTGTTGTTGACATTTATGGAAAAGTTGTTTTTGAAATGAACAATGCACAAGAAATTGATTTGTCAGCAATGACAAGCGGCGTTTATTTTGCAACATTAAATTTTGGAGGTAAAAGCACCGTTACTAAAAAATTATCTTTAGTGCGATAATATCTTGAAATCTAAAATTTATATAACCCTTTTGTGCATCATTTCTTTTGGTGCAAGTAAAAATCTGATGGCACAATCGGATTTTTACGCGATAGATCATATCCCGGAAATTCGACTGCAATTCGTGCAGTCGAATTGGGATGAAATCTTGGATAGTCTTTACCTTTTGGGCGAAGATTTCCGTCTTGGAGCAGATTGTACAATTGATGGAGTTGCCTACGATAAAGTAGGAGTGCGCTACAAAGGATTTAGTTCTTACAGCTCCAGTAGAAATAAAAACCCATTAAACATTGACCTTGATTACGCTTTTTCAGAGCAAGCACACCAAGGGTTCCATAAAGTTAAATTGAGTAATGTCATTCAAGATCCTTCGTTTGTTCGGGAAGTTTTGTCCTATGAGGTTGCACGGAAATACATGCCTGCATCGAAAGCAAATTACGCGAATGTGTACATCAACGATACCTTAATAGGACTCTATACGAATGTTGAAGCCGTAAATGGAAAGTTCTTGGACGAACACTTTGGATCGAGCAACACGACTTTTGTCAAAGGGAATCCAGAAACCATCGATTTGAATGGGGAGAACGCCAATCTTGGAAATTCTCCTGGAGCCGAGACTTATGATTACCACTCGCTGTACAATATGAAATCGACGGGATCTAAGGATTGGGATAATCTTTACGAATTCATCGATGTTTTGAATACGGATCCAAACAACGTCGAGTCTTTATTGAATATCGATAGAACTCTGTGGATGCATGCTTTTAATTACAGCCTTATAAATTTTGATAGTTATGTTGGCTATGCTCAAAACTATTACCTGTTTCAAGATGTGAACGGCCAGTTTAACCCGATTCTGTGGGATTTAAACATGTCTTTTGCAAGTTATCGATTAACGGACGCTTCTGACCAATGGGACGGGTTTACCATTGCAGAAGCCAAAACAATTGATCCTCTTCAACATTTAAACAGCTTTTCAGTTCAGCCGAGACCTCTAATTACCAACGTAATTCAAAATCCGATGTACGAAAGAATGTATATCGCGCATTTGACAACAATCATTGAAGAGAATTTTGACAATGGACTTTTTGAAACGAGAGCGGCATATTTCCAAAGCCTCATTGATCTTAGCGTTCAGACCGACACGAATAAGTTTTATACCTATATGGATTTTATTGAGAATTTGGATTCTACCGTTTCTGATTTGGTTGATTACCCTGGAATCGTAGATTTAATGGAAGATCGATCGGATTATATTTTATCCTACCCGGGCTATCAATACCGACCTGAATTTATGAGCGTGGATGTTGTTAATCCATCTGCTATTGCTGGAGATGAACTGTGGATTACGGCAGATCTAACGGGGATGGTAAACGGTGTGTATTTGGCGTATCGATTTGCAGAAACTGAAGTTTTTTCTGTTGTTCAAATGAGCGATGACGGTTTGCATCAAGATGGTGGATCGGCTGATAATATGTTTGGAGCAAAAATCGAAAATGCATCCAATCTTGTTCAATATTACGTTTATGCTGAGAATGATTCTTCAGGTAGATTTGCCCCAGAAAGAGCGGCGTATGAATTCTTCGAGCATGAATCCCCAATTCGATTTCAGGATCTTGTTATTAATGAAGTGATGTCTGTAAACTCAATTCTCCTTGATGAGAATTACGAATACGACGATTGGCTCGAGTTGTACAATACGACTGACTATTCAATTTCATTAAACGATCTGTATTTATCCAATGATCCTGCAAGCTTGACCAAATGGGCACTCCCAACTGTGGTATTAGATAGTGACAGATATGCTCAAGTTTGGTTAGACGATTCTACACAAGGTGCCTACCACGCAAATTTTGATTTGGACGGTTCAGGGGATTCGCTCTGGCTTTCATACGGCAATGGAACTGTCATTGATTCAATCGTTTTGGGCCAACAATACAATGCCACTTCTTTTGGTCGGTATCCAAATGGAACAGGAAATTTTGTTGAAATGGTTCCAAGTCCGTTGGAACTGAATGGAGATCAAGTTTTCGCAATTGTTTCTGATGACGTTTTCATTTTTCCAAATCCAACGAGTAACGCATTCAATATTAAAACCAATAAAGACCTTGATTATACTATTGACTTGTATTCTATTCATGGTCGAAAGGTCATGGGAACAAGAACGTTGGAAGGAAATGGTCAAATCACAATCGATTCAAGTAAGTTAGCGAATGGCATTTACTTGGTATATGTCAGTTATAATGAAGAAAGTGCCACGAAAAAAATAATGATAACCCACTAAACCTAAGAACATGAAAATTCAATTAATTACCGCGTTTGCGGTCACTCTAGTCAGCGGAATACATGCTCAGACTTTTACAAATTACACAACTGCGGATGGATTGTTGAGCGACAATGTTAACGCTTTAGACATTAATGCAAGTGACGTAATTTGGTTTGGAACTCAAAATGGAGTCTCAGTTTTCGACGGATCAAACTGGACAGATCACACGAATGCAATTGATGCAGGATTGGTGGATAACAACATTACGGCTGTTTTAACACAATCGAACGGTGATGTTTGGGTTGGAACTGACTTTGGTGCATGTATTTATGACGGAACGAGTTGGATGACATTTACAACAGCTGATGGATTGGGAAACAATCAAATCAAATGTATCGAAGAAGATGCAAATGGAGATGTTTGGTTTGGAACAAATAATGGAGCTTCTTTTTACGATGGAACATGGACAAATTTTGGAACAGCTGATGGACTTCCTTTTGGAGGAGTTTCAGCTTTAGAGATAATGGCAAATAGTGATGTTTGGATGGGGTCTGGATTAAATGGAATTATGATTTACGACGGCGCTACATTTACTCCAATTACAGCTGCTGCAGATGGATTAATAGATGATCGAATAAGAGGAATTAGAAATACATCAAATGACAAAAGATGGATTGCAACTTCAGAAGGAGTTACTGTTTTGAATAGTTCAAATGTTCAAGAAACAAATTATACAATCATGTATACGTTGCCAGCGCCCGATACCTTAAATCCAATTGAAGATATCGAAATCGACAATAATGGAAATATTTGGATTGGAATTTATGTAGATTATCTTGTAACAGAAGGAGGCGTGGTTGCTTTTGATGGAACTACTTTTACAGAATATGACGTTGCCGACGGTCTTGTTGGTCCAGTTATTAGAGCTTTAGATATTGATAGTGATAATTCTGTTTGGGTAACAACAAGTACGGGTGTAAGTAAAATTTCAGACCATTCAGTGAGTGTAATGAACTTAGAATCAAACGAAGAGTATGTTTTGTTTCCAAACCCAGCAACGGATAAAGTTTCGATTCGGTACCCAGAAGGAACGGATGAAAGTGAAGCTTATATTTTCGATGCATCAATGCAACTGGTTGAAATGTTTCAGTTCACGGCTGGAGCCAAAGAAATTCAAGTCTCAACGGAGCATTTAAGCAGAGGAATCTATTTTGTTCGAACAAATGGAGTAACAAGGAAGTTGATTCTCAATTAAGAGACTACCTGCTAAACGGAAAGGCTCTGTTTCAGTTAACTGAGATGGGGCTTTTTTTGCAGTTCAATTTTGTCTGTGCCCTGTAGGTTAGCGATTTCTAAGACATGAACCTTTCGGCTCTTAGTATTTTAACTGCCTTTTCGCCCTCTGCCGAGCCTTCATCGAAAATCCCAGGCAAAACGATCAAGCTTTTCTTGGTTTGTCCATATTGATCCAGAAAGACAATCGAAAAATACCCGCTAGTTACAAACGGTAGCGACTTTTTATATTTAAACTCCTTAATTCGACTTCGAGGAATTATTGGAGTTGCAGAGTTCTTAAAGGATAAAATCATTTTCACGATTAAATAAACGCCTGTCGCGCCAAAAATTAAATTAGAAAAACTAAAACGAAGCAAAAGACTGTTAATGGACAAGCCGATTAATACCAGCCCTATAGCCCCAAAAAGAATCAAAATAGGTCGGCCATCCTTTTCTACCACCTTGTTTTCAGGGTTGATGTCGGCTGCGTCAGAAACCAATATGATTCTGTCTTTCATTACATAGCAAAGCCCCAATTTTGTTCGAAATATATTTGAAAAATCAGCATCTGGCGTGTCAGGATAAAGAAACTCTTGTTCCAAGTCACCATCAAGGATTTTATCCGTTTCCGACTTTTCCTTTTTTAATAGAGACAGATTAAAAGCATCCAAGAGGCTAAGAACACCCAGCAAAAACCCAACAAGTACAATTACTGACATTGTCACAGCGTATGTCAAGCCGTAATTGTATTGTACAAACCTTTCGTAAAGGTTAATTCCGTAATACACTGACCCGCCAATAAAGACAAGACCACTTACAAGTTTTTTCCTATTCATAGAAATCTATTCTCTAGCATCACTGCGCAGCAAATCAAAGGATCGAAAAATCGAAGGATCCTCTTAATTATACTGCTACATCATTTTCTCTTAAAGCATCATTCAACGACGTCTTCAAATCGGTAGACGCTTTCCGTTTACCAATAATTAACGCACAAGGAACGTTGAATTTACCCGCTGGAAACTCTTTTTCGTAAGATCCTGGAATCACAACACTGCGCGCAGGAACAGATCCTCTAATTTCAATTGATTCCTCTCCAGTAACGTCGAAAATTTTTGTCGATTTAGTTAAAACCACATTTGCACCAAGAACAGCTTCTTTGCCAATATGAACCCCTTCAACCACGATACATCTCGATCCAATAAAGGCACCGTCTTCGATAATTACTGGAGCCGCCTGAAGAGGTTCAAGAACACCACCGATTCCAACGCCACCGCTAAGGTGAACGTCTTTTCCGATTTGAGCACAAGAACCAACTGTTGCCCAAGTGTCAACCATTGTTCCAGAATCAACATACGCTCCAATATTAATATATGACGGCATCATAATTACACCCGGAGCAACATAAGCACCATAACGAGCAACAGCATGAGGAACGACACGAACTCCTAATTCAGCGTAATTCGTTTTCAATTTCATTTTATCATGAAACTCGAAAGGTCCAACCTCAATTGTTTCCATTTTTCGAATCGGGAAATACATCACAACAGCTTTCTTTACCCACTCATTAACTTGCCATTCACCATTTTCTAAAGGTTCCGCAACTCTAAGTCGCCCTTTGTCAAGATCTTCAATCACGGCTTCAATCGCCTTAATTGTTTCTGGGTCTTTCAATAACTCCCTGTTATCCCACGCTGATTCTATAATGGATCTCATATCTTCAATAATTATGGTGCAAAGATAACATCACTTGTGAATCTAGAATCGAATGTTAAAAATCAATCATAGTTTTAGTGAAACACGATAAAATCCAAAAGAGAGCTTGCGACCGATCTAATAATCTAAAAGGCTTAGCCGATCTAACAATCTAATTATCTTTGTTCCATGAGTAAAATTTTATCCATTGACTTCGGTCTAAAAAGAACAGGATTGGCAATCACAGACGATGCTAAAATGTTCGCATTTGGACTTGATACGGTTGAATCGAAAGTGTTGATGGAGAAAATCAGAAGCCTTGTGAAAGATGAAAAAGTAGATGAAATCGTGATTGGTTTGCCAAAACGATTGAATAACGAAGATTCCCATGTCACAGAAAACGTTCGACTACTCAAAGAAGCGGTAGAGAACAATTTCCCCCTATTGACAGTAGCGTTATTGGACGAACGATTCACTTCGAAAATGGCTTCGAGCGCCATGCATACAGCAGGAGCAACGAAAAAACAGAAGAAGGAAAAAGGTCTTGTAGATAAGGTAAGCGCAACGATCATTCTGCAGTCTTATCTGGATGGTAAATAAATAAAGACCACATTAGAATAAATCACGGAGTTCATATCTTTCGAAATCCGAACCAAAGCATTAATTTTGCAGTACAATTAAAGACTATGATTTTACCAATTGTCGCCTACGGTGATCCCATTTTAAAAAGAGAAGCCGAAGAAATAGAAAAAGAATTTCCTGACCTTGAGAGGTTGATCGATAACATGTATGAAACGATGTATGAAGCATCGGGAATTGGTTTGGCGGCTCCGCAGATTGGAAAATCCATTCGCCTTTTTATTGTCGATGGAAGTCCATTTGCTTACGATCAAGAGGAAGATGAGGAAGAAGATCCACGTGCAGTGGGTATGGAAAACTTCAAAAAAGTTTTTATCAATCCAATCATCGAAAGCGAGACCGGAGAGAAATGGGGGTTTTCTGAAGGATGCCTTTCAATTCCAACTATCCGCGAAGAAGTTTTTCGTCACGAGACAATTTTAGTGTCGTATTACAATGAGAATTGGGAGCTAAAAGAAGAAACGTTTGACGGTTATAAAGCCAGAATCATTCAACATGAATACGATCACATTGATGGAATTTTGTTCACGGATCATGTTACTCCGTTGAAAAGAAGGTTGCTTTCAAAGAAATTGCAAAACATTTCTAAAGGTGATGTGAAAGCCGATTATAAAATGAAATTCCCAGCACGTAAAAAAGCACGATAGATGAAAAGTTTACTGACAGTATTTGCATTAACGACTCTTGTTATTTCTTGCGCCCAAGAGGTGAAATTAACTCCTAAGGAAAAGGCCAAGAATGAAATTTCAGATCAAGAAAAGCGTGTTATCGAGCTTTCTAAGGACATTGAAAAAACGAAAGAAACGGTCTTGGCCAAGGGAGATTTAGTAGATGTTCTCTTGAGTTTTTATCAAAAACACCCAAAGGATGACTACTCAGCCAATTGCCTTTCAAAGGTTGTTATGCTTTACACCGGATTAGACGATGTAGATATGGCAACAGCTTATGCGGATACTTTAATTGATAAATACCCTAAGTTTATCGACCGCTCCCAAATCATTGAAATTCAAATTGTGGCGTATGAAATTTCAATAGCGCCGAGAGATACGGAGAAAATCAAAAAGTATTTAAATCTTTGGTTGAAAGAGAATACGAAAGCGAGTAAGGAAAAAATTTCTGAAATGAAATACCATTTAGAAAACGTGGAAACGCCTTTAATAGATAGACTCGGTGAAAATATGGTCGATTTAAAATAGGCCTGTTAACGATGTGTTAAAAATTTGTTAATCGGAATTGGTGCATTATATTTGGTACTGTATTTCGAAACTTAAAATAACAACAATATGAAAAAGGCATTATTCTCTTTATTACTGATTTTTGTAGCATCAGCTGGTACTGCAGCAATCGCTCAAGAAATTGAAGACAAAGCAGAAATTGAATTCGTAAAAGAAGTTCATAATTATGGAACCATTGGAACCGGCAGTGACGGTACATGTACTTTTGAATTTGAAAATACAGGAAACACGCCTTTGATGATTTCATCTGCAACAGGTTCTGATGGATCTACTGTTCCTTCTTGGCCTAAAGAACCAATCTCTCCTGGAGCAACGTCTAAGATTACTGTAACGTATGACACAAAACGTCCAGGTCCCATTAACAAGAGTGTTACAATTACTTCAAACGCTACAAATACACCAACCAAAGTTGTTCGCATTAAAGGTAATGTTACCGCGAAACCAGTAAGTGGAGCACAAAAAAATCCAGCTGGTCCTTCAAACAACTAGGTGAGGATATTTTACGCGATCATAATTATAGCATTGAATTCCGCCCTTGTCTTCGGACAGGAGGCGGAATTTAGTATAGACAAAGTCTGTACATAAATTTCCAAAGACCGCAGAAGGTGTTCTACTAGAACATAATTACACAATCACAAACACTGGAACTGTTCTATTGATCCTAAGTGATTACCAAGTTGCATGCTCTTGCACAAAAGCATACCTCCCAACAAAACCAATCATGCCAGGCGAGACATTTCCCCTTCGAGTAACATTCGACACAGCAGGTAAATATGATTTCCAAGATCGAGTTGTCAACTTTAAAGTAAACACCAAAAAAGGCAAAGACTTCGTCAGGTTCAAGGTTCGCGTTCTTCCAAAACAATAGAGAATTCGAACACCGCCAAAGGCAGCCACGAAGTGAATCGGACAATCGGACAATCGAATAAACGAATCAAAAACTTTAGTTTTGTAGTACAATTAAAGACTATGATTTTACCAATTGTTGCATACGGTGATCTCATTTTAAAAAGAGAGGTCGAAGAAATAGAAAAAGGATTCCCAGATCTTAAGGACTAATTGATAACATGTATCAAACGATGTATGAGGCCTCTGGAATTGGATTGGCGGCTCCTCAGATCGGAAAATCCATTCGAATGTTTATCGTTGATGTAAGCCCTTTTGCGTATGATCAAGAAGAAGATCCGCGTGCAGTGGATATGGAGGATTTCAAAAAAGTCTTTATTAATCCGATCATTGAAAGTGAAACAGGGGAGAAATGGGGCTTTTCTGAAGGATGCTTGTCAATTCCGACAATCCGCGAAGAAGTTTTTCGTCACGAGACAATTTTAGTGTCGTATTACAATGAGAATTGGGAGTTAAAAGAAGAAACGTTTGACGGTTATAAAGCCAGAATCATTCAACATGAATGCGATCACATTGATGGAATTTTGTTCACGGATCATGTTACTCCGTTGAAAAGAAGATTGCTTTCAAAGAAATTGCAAAACATTTCTAAAGGTGATGTGAAAGCAGATTACAAAATGAAATTTCCAGCACGTAAAAAAGCACGATAGATGAAAAGTTTACTAACAGTATTAGCCTTAACGACCCTTCTTTTTTCTTGCGCTCAAGAGGTTAAATTAACTTCTAAGGAAAAGGTCAAGAATGAAATTTCAGATCAAGAAGAAATTGTTACTGAGCTTTCCAAAGATCATAGTAAAACGAAAGAAACAGATTTGGCGAAGGTTGAGTTGGTGAATGTTCTATTGAGTTATTTTAAGAAATTTCCAAAGGATGGTTATTCGGCCAATTGCCTTTCAAAAGTTGTGATGCTCCACACTGGATTGAACGATATTGATATGGCAACCGCTTATACAGATACGCTAATTGATAAGTACCCGAAGTTTGTAGATCGCTCTCAAATAATTGATAGTCAAATCGTAGCGTATAAAATTTCTATTAGTCCACGAGATACTGAGAAAATCAAAAAGTATTTAAATCTTTGGTTGAAAGAGAATACGAAAGCGAGTAAGGAAAAAATTTCTGAAATGAAATACCATTTAGAAAACGTGGAAACGCCTTTAATAGATAGACTCGGTAAAATATGGTCGATTTAAAATAGGCCTGTTAACGATGTGTTAAAAAATATGTTAATCGGAATTGTTGCATTATATTTGGTACTGTATTTCGAAACTTAAAAAAACAACAATATGAAAAAGGCATTATTTTCTTTACTAATGATTTTTGTAGCAACAGCAGGAACTACAGCAATTGCACAAGAGGTTAAAAACGGAGCAAAACTTGATTTTGAAAAAGATGTTCACGATTACGGAACTGTTGAAAACGGTGGTGATGGTACATGTACTTTCGAATTCACAAATACAGGTAATGCACCTTTGATTATTTCAAATGCAAAAGGATCTTGTGGGTGTACTGTGCCTTCTTGGCCAAAAGAACCAATCGCTCCTGGAGCAACGTCTAAGATTTCTGTAAAGTATGACACAAAACGTCCAGGTGCTATTAACAAGAGTGTTACAATTACTTCTAATGCGGTGAATGAGCCAACGAAAGTTATTAGAATTAAAGGTAATGTTAAGGCGAAGCCAGTAAGTGGAGCACCAACAAATCCAGCTGGTCCTTCAATCAACTAAGTGAGGCTATTTTACGCGATCATAATTATAGTATTAAATTCCGCCCTTGTCTTCGGACAGGAGGCGGAATTTAGTATAGACAAGTCTGTACATAAATTTCCAAAGACCGCAGAAGGTGTTCTTCTAGAACATAATTACACGATCACAAACACTGGAACTGTTCCATTGATCCTAAGTGATTACCAAGTTTCATGCACTTGTACAAAAGCATACCTCCCAACTATACCAATCCTGCCGGGTGAAACGTTTCCCCTTCGAGTAACATTCGATACGGAAGGTAAATATGATTTCCAAGATCGTATTGTCAACTTTAAGGCAAACACCAAAAAAGGCAAAAGTTCAGTCCGTTTTAAAGTGAGAGTTCTCTCTAAGCAATAGGTAATCGGATCGTTCGACGCGTTATACTTTTGGATTATTTGACTGTTATTCTCTAAGGTTTATTCTTTTTCATAAGAACAATCGAACACCGCCAAAGGCAGCCGTGAAGTGAATCGGACAATCGGACCATCGGATCACTCGACGCGCTTTGCTTTTCGATCATTCGACCGCTTCGCTTTTTGATTTGAATAGGTTTTATAGAGCATCGAACACCGCAAAGGCAGCCATGAAGTGAATCGAACAATCGAATAATCGAACCATCTAACAATCGACTTCTTAACAAGCTGTTAAGAAGCTGTTATAGCCTTGTTAAACCTGTTAATCGGCTGTTAAAAATCTCCCGAAATCATACCGTCAAACGTACCTTGGATTCATCTTAAATTTTAATGATTAATTATGAAAAAAGTATGTTTAGTAGTGCTTCTAGCTGTAGGAGTTTTTGGAAATCAAGCAGTCGCGCAAGCACAAGTTAAAAACGGAGCGCAAATTTCAGTTAACGAAGATGTGCACGATTACGGAACAGTCGAATTTGGTGGAGATGGAGTTTGCTACTTCGAAGTAACCAATACCGGTAATGCACCGTTAATTCTTTCCAATGTAAAAGGTTCATGTCAATGCACAGTTCCAACGTGGCCGAAAGAACCAATTGCTCCGGGTAAAACGGCGAAAATTAAAGTGAAGTACAACACGAGTAGAGCCGGTGCAATAAACAAAAGCGTTACGATTACTTCAAACGCTACAGATACACCAACGAAAGTTGTTCGGATAAAAGGGAATGTTACCGCGAAACCAGCTGATGGAATACCTGTGAATAAGGGCGGACCGAAGAGTTAATAGGGTAATTAGGGGTTATGGGTTATGAATTATAAGTTGATTCCCAGATTAAGTTAGATTGAAAGAATCAAAGTTTCAAAAAATTCATAACTTATAATCTCTAAAACATGGAAATCAACTTTTAGTCCGTATTGAAAACTTGTTGATATTTTGGTGCAATAAAATGTGTTTTGAGTAAAGAGAATCCATATCTTTAATGGTCTTAATTCATCCGCACTATGTACATTATATTCGATACCGAAACAACTGGTTTACCAAGGAATTGGAACGCTCCAATTACGGATACGGATAATTGGCCGCGCGTTGTTCAGATCGCTTGGCAGTTGCATGATGACATGGGAACGCTCATCGAAAGCAAGGATTATTTAATCACACCTGAAGGATACAATATCCCATACGATTCAGAACAGATTCACGGTATTTCAACTGAGCTGGCAATCGATCAAGGTGTGCCGCTTAAAGATGTTCTTCTTGAATTCAATGAAGACTTAGGAAAAGCAACTTTCGTTGTTGGACAAAACGTAAAGTTTGACTTGAATGTTTGGGGATGTGAATACGTGCGTTATGAGATGGATACTCCAATGGGAGATATGGCCGTTCTCGATACATGTACCGAGGTTACGGCGAAATTATGTCAGTTACCCGGCGGTAGAGGGGGACGTTTCAAGCTTCCAACATTATCCGAGCTTCACAAAAACTTATTTGATAGCTCATTTTCTGAGGCGCACAACGCTACAGCCGATGTTGAAGCGACAACAAGATGTTTCTTTGAATTGGTTCGTAGAGGTGTTTTCTTGCCAGAAGAACTTCAACAAGAAGAACGGTATATTGAAAACTTTAAGGAATTCAATCCTGCGCCAATTGGGCTAATTGGACTTGAACACCTTAATCTTAAGAAAGAAAGCGCAAAGCTTAAAACGGAATTGGATGCGGCGCAAGCAATTTCTGACGACGTAAAATCAGAAGTGTTAGGCGAACTTGCAGATTATTCGTTTGCACATCTCCACAACCATACGCAATTCTCAATTCTTCAGTCAACCATTAATATAAATGGGTTGGTAAAGAAAGCAGGTGAACATAAAATGCGCGCTGTTGCCTTAACGGATACAGGAAACATGATGGCTGCATTTCACTTCGAAAGAGCCGTTGGAAATTTCAATAAAGACATACAAGATCAAAGAAAAGAAGCCGAAGAAAAAGGCGAAGAATTTGATGGCGTTGAAATGATGCCAATCATTGGATGTGAATTTAACGTCTGCCGGGACATGCATGATAAGTCACAAAAGGACAATGGGTATCAAGTGGTATTGCTAGCGAAGAATAAGGCTGGTTATCACAACATGATCAAATTGGCTTCAATGGCATATACGGAAGGAATGTATTATGTTCCTCGTATTGATAAAAAAGCAATTGAGCAATACAAAGAGAATATCATTGTGCTCACTGGAAACCTTTACGGTGAAGTACCGAGTTTGATATTGAATGTTGGTGAAATGCAAGCCGAAGAAGCACTGGTTTGGTGGAAAGAACAATTTGGTGACGACTTGTATGTTGAGATTATGCGACACGGACAAGAGAACGAAGACCGTGTAAATGGCACGCTTATTAGTCTCGCTAAGAAACACGATGTTAAACTTGTTGCTAGTAACAACACTTATTACGTAGATAAAAAAGATGCTGAAGCACACGATATTTTGTTGTGTGTGAAAGACAATAACCTTGTATCGACGCCGAAAGGAAGAGGTAGGGGATTTAGATACGGTTTGGATAACGAAGAGTATTATTTCAAGTCGCAGGAACAGATGAAAGAATTGTTTGTGGACGTTCCAGAATCAATTAAAAGCATCGATGAGATTATTGATAAGTGCGAGCAATATCCGTTGGCGCGAGAAGTGTTGCTTCCAGCCTTCGATATTCCTGATGAATTTACAGATCCTTTGGATGCAGTGGACGGTGGGAAACGTGGTGAGAACAATTACTTACGCCACTTAACTTATGAGGGGGCTAAAGAACGTTATGGAGAAATAACTTCTGAGATTTCCACTCGGCTTGATTTTGAATTAGATACTGTTACAAATACCGGATACCCGGGGTACTTCTTAATTGTTTGGGATTTCTTGGTTGCGGCGAGAGAAATGGGCGTTTCTGTTGGCCCTGGAAGGGGATCGGCAGCAGGTTCTGTTGTCGCGTATTGCTTGAAAATAACCAATATTGATCCACTCGAGTACGACCTTCTTTTTGAACGTTTTTTGAATCCAGATCGTGTTTCGATGCCGGATATTGATATTGATTTTGACGATGAAGGCCGTGGAAGGGTTATTCAATGGGTAATCGATAAATACGGATCGAGTCAAGTGGCACAAATTATTACATACGGTACAATGGCGGCAAAGTCGTCGATTAGAGATACGGCCAGAGTAATGGATTTACCGCTTTTTGATGCCGATAGAATCGCTAAATTGATTCCTGATATTTCACTGAAAAAACTGTTCGGTTTATCAGATCCCGAGTTAAGAGATAAGTTAAAAAACAACCAAGAGGACATTCAAAAAGCGAATGAACTGAAGGCTATTGCTCAAGGCGCTGATCTTTCAGCCGAGGTGATTAACCGAGCAAGAGAACTTGAAGGTTCAGTTCGAAATACTGGGATTCACGCCTGTGGGGTGATTATTACTCCAGATGATATTACGAATTACGTTCCCGTTGCGCTGGCGAAGGATTCACAAATGTATTGCACGCAATTCGATAACTCGGTTGCAGAAGACGCAGGGTTACTGAAAATGGATTTCTTGGGATTGAAAACATTAACGCTGATTAAACATGCAGTGCGTAATGTGAAATACCGTCATCCAGATGTCGATTTGGTTCCCGATGATTTTCCAATTGACGATGAGAAAACGTACGAGCTTTTCCAGAAAGGCGAAACCGTAGGGATTTTCCAATATGAATCTGCCGGAATGCAGAAATACATGAGGGAATTAAAACCGACTGTATTCGCCGATTTGATTGCAATGAACGCCTTGTACAGACCAGGTCCACTTGAATATATTCCATCGTTTATTAAACGTAAGCATGGCGAAGAGGAGATTGTCTATGATGTCGATGCTTGTGAAGAGTACTTAAGTGAAACCTACGGAATTACGGTCTACCAAGAGCAAGTAATGCTTCTGTCGCAAAAGTTAGCCGGATTCTCGAAAGGTGAAGCCGATACGTTGCGTAAGGCGATGGGTAAGAAGCAAAAGTACATTCTTGATAAAATGAAGCCTACGTTTCTTGAACGTGGGACAGAGAATGGGCACAATGTTGACGCTCTTGAAAAGATTTGGCGGGATTGGGAGGCTTTTGCATCCTACGCATTTAACAAGTCGCACTCTACGTGTTATGCTTGGATTGCCTACCAAACGGCCTATTTAAAAGCAAATTATCCTGCTGAATATATGGCGTCTGTGTTGAGTAACAACATGAGCGACATCAAACAAGTAACCTTCTTTATGGAGGAATGCAAGCGCATGGGAATTGAGGTTCTTGGACCCGATGTTAATGAATCCATTCATGAATTTACAGTGAATGCTGCAGGAGCCATTCGGTTTGGTTTAGGTGCCATCAAAGGATTGGGATCTGCTCCCGTAGATGAGTTGATTTCGACGCGAAATAAAGGTGGAAACTTCATCAGTATCTTTGACCTTGCCAAACGCGTTAACCTTCGAATTTGTAGTAAAAAGGCATTTGAAAGTATGGCTTATGCCGGTGGTTTTGATGGGTTCACAAAAATTCATAGAGCGCAGTATTTCCAAGAAGGAAAGAACCAAAGAACGTTTTTAGAAAGTGTTGTTCGTTTCGGATCGAATTTTCAAGATGCTGAAAACTCAACGCAAACATCCATTTTTGACGAAGGATCTGGAGAGAAATTGCCCGAACCACTTGTTCCTGAGGCTGAAGTGTGGGGAAATATCTACGCATTGAATAAGGAGAAAGAAGTTATTGGAATCTTTATTTCTGGACATCCGTTGGATGATTTTAGATTGGAAATTGATTCGTTCTGTAATGGATATGTAGGTATGCTAACCAACATGGAAGAGCACCGAAACAAAGACGTTTTGATTGCCGGAATTGTATCGGATGCGGAACATCGTTTCACCAAAAAAGGAGATCCTTTCGGAACCATCACGTTGGAAGATTACAACGATTCATACAAGATCTTCCTGTGGAGAGAAAATTACTTGAAGTACAAACATTTCTTAAGCCCAGGAACATTCGTAGCTATAAAAGGTAGGGTAGAAGTGCCACCGAGAAGATCCGAGTTGGAATTTTCTATTCATTCTATTGATCTTCTACAAACACTTAAAGAAACCAAAGCGAATAGCGTTCACTTGAAAGTATCAACGAAAGATTTGGATCAAATAATGATTACGGACTTGAACAAACTCTTCCTCGAAAATGAAGGGAAATGCCCCGTACACTTCACGATTTTTGACCCCTTGGACGGCGTTGAGGTAAGAATGCCTTCCAAGACGATTAAGATTGGCGTGAGCAATGAGATCTTCAAGAAATTACAAGACTTTGAGTTGGAGTTTGAGATTAAGTAGGTTCTCTGAAGTGAAAAGGGATGGAGTATTTTGTTTCTTTATTGTGCATTGAATTTATGAGGTATGTTATAAACATAAAATGTACGCATATCCTTCCTTTTTGAAACAATATGCGTTAGTTTTATGTGCGTATATAGTAGTTAGAAACAATTACCCACTGTAACCATTCCTTAATACATTGATTATAATCGATACACTTTTGAGAAAATGAAAGCTCCATTTGACAGTTCGACACTTTTACTGATTTTATGTGCGGGTCTTATATGCATATCTTCTTACGGTCAAGGAGTTGACTCAACGGTAAGTTTGGCATTATCTATTCCGCATGGTGACCAGTTAAAAACGTTAAACGACTGCTCAAGTTTTAATAATGATGCATTTATAGTCATAAATAATAATACTGACTCAACTGTTCGATTTTACGAAAATTGGAACTCTTATGGCTACTACAATTTTACATTTGAAATAAAGACTAACGATACAATTTACACCGTTTAACGTCCGTACAAATTGTGGTATCGAAACTTTCCTTCCCATCATTCAGTCTTACCGCAGGAATCAATCGTATTTCAATTTGATTTAATTGACTCAACTTGCGCAGCCAATAGATCAGATCACGGGATTTTTGAAGATGGGTGGATTGGACTCCCTAATCAAACGGACACTGCACTAATTCGAGTTATTTATAGCCTTTCTTCAGAATTTGCAAGCTACCCTGATTGGACAAGTAGGAAAGATGACTATTTGGAATATCTTGACGCCAAAAACATGAGTGAACTAAGCGAAATAAAACCTACAACTAAGCGCGAAGAAAATAATAGCCGTATCTATTTATTTTCACAACCACTAATGTCTGAATGGCGAAAGATTATTATTTCACATTGAATATGTTACTAACATCACCTAAAAAGCATAAGGGTTTTATGTTTCATAACACAACTTTGCTAGAAAATCATTCTTATCTTTAAATTTCAATCTCAGTAAAAAGTCCTTACGACTTCTTAGCTGAGAAACGTTATGCTTCAGTAACCCATACCCGAAAATGACACGTAAGAGAAACACCATTTATTTGATCCTCATGGCATGCCTTTTTTCATGCAATACACAGGGAAAAAGAGAAGTATCTGTCAAGGATGAATTAACGATAAATGATATTGTAGATCTTCCAGAAGAAATTGAAGGATGCTCTTGCTATCTTTCAAGAAATGACTCATCGTTTAATCAACAAAAACATATATTTGCTTTAAGTGATGATAGCGTAGCTTATGTCATGATTAACAATAAACTCAATAGGGTTAAAATGGTGTATACCAATCATCATCCATTCACGTTCAAGAATCATGATATTTTGGAGAAGTACGCTAATGACAATTATACAATTACTGTCAATGCTCAGTTTGAAGACTCAACAAGTTTTGAATCATGGAACTTTAAAGGAAAAATTACCATTGAGGATAAAACTGGTGACAAAGCAAACGTTGATTTTGTTGGTGCTTGTGGATGCTAAATTGAACCGAAAGCATAACACACGCTGCACCCCAGTGCAGGCTTACGCTTCGGTCTTTCGTTCGAACTGATCAAAACTATGTGTATCTTCGGAAAACAAGTTTTAGTTAAGAGCCTTACGGTTCCTAGCGGCGAACCGTTAACCACAATCAAACAAATGGAAGATATTAAAATTGAACTTGGAAAATATCCCTTAAATCTTGAAGCAATAAAAGCGCAAGGGACGAAGTACCTGGATAACAATTCTAATATAAAAAAGGGGGTAATGAACATTTTACATCGCCCTTGGGTGGCACCTATGAATTGGGGAATGACGTTGTTTAATGGAGCTGAATTAGAATGGTTTGAAGCATTTACTGAAAGAACCAGTAAAAATTTACCCGATTATTACAAAGACTTTTTATGTGCAATAAATGGTTGTTTTATTTATGATCTGTCTCTTTATGGACTTACTCCTTCAATATACTCGGGAAATCTATTAGATAGAAGTAAGCTTCAATGTCATGACATAACAACTGCGAATAATCAGTGGATAAGAGAGTATGACGTTGATAGTGAATTGTTCCATTTTGGTGGGCGTGCTTATTCCGATGAAGAGAATATTGGCTATTTCAGCGGAAAAAACGACATCATAATGTCAATTCGAACAAATGGTGAAATCTTAAAGGAATGGGACGATTTCTCGCAGTTTTTAAAGGAAGAAATTAATGAAGCAGAAAAAATGATGATTAAAGAGGTTCCAGAGAAAGTAATATTAAAAACAGAATAAAAGTGGTTAACACTGTATAAACCCAACCCTATCGGGTATGATGTTTATACTAACCGTTATGTGCAATTGACTATGACCTGTTAGACAACCAGAGTAAACCATTATGGAAAACCGACAATTAAAGAATGATTTTCTAGATAAAATCATCTTCATTGGACTGAAAAACATGAATGATGGATTTGATGCTGAATCAATTAAATATTTTACAGCTTCGGATTTTAGAGTTGTACTTGAGAGAGTTGAAAAATTCGAAATGGGCGTTTATGGATTAGAACCCTGGAAAAATGGAAACATGTTTGATGTCTATAGTTATGATGATTATTCAAAACAACCAACGGATCCAGAATGGTACAATTCAGCTTTAAATGATTTTATCGCTACAGGAGAAGAGCTTCTCTATGCGGCTTCATATTATATACCAAGCATTGATGAGTTAATTGAATAAAGACTAAATGGAAAACCCAAATAATCCAGAAGGTAATTTAGAAGAAGCTTTTGACGATATCCTTTACCAGCTATCAAAAGGCAACACGATTGAGCGTCTTAGCAGAGGAGTTAGATGGGAGAATTTCCAACAAGTAAAGGAATGGAAGAATAGATTTGGTTTTCAATTTCACATTTACTCAAATGACCATTTGATTGAAAACAAACCACATTTTCATCTAAGAAAACAAAGCGCAGGTATTGACTGCAGATTTTCTTCACTGGGGAATTATATGACTGCAAAGAGAGAGTGGATAAAAAAACTATCACAGCATTGGACTATTTATTATCACAGCCAACGCAACAAAAAAGATTAAAAGAACTTTGGAATCAAAAGAATCCAGCCATCAAGGTAGAATGAAAGATGCACCTAACATATAAGCACAATGCAGTCAAGCCTTCTTGACTGCATTGTGCTTACTGTTGAACGTTCCTTAGGGAGCGAGTGATTTTAACCCTATGGGTGCTGAATAGAAAGTGTTCTACTAAATGATGTGTTTTCGATTCACAAAAACATGTTTTTCGTCTTTCAAAGACGCGTACAAAGGCCCTTTATCTCCTTGTTTATCTGTCCACTGACTGGCATTGGACGGATTTGTTAAAGTCAAGGCAGTACGCTGGCCGTCCGAATATTTCACAGATAATAAAGTGTTGTTTTTCAGTAGATTAAAAGTCATTGTTAGGTTTGATAGCACAAGGAGGTCCACGCATGGGATGGATTATTTCAATAATGGTGAAAGTGAGCTTTTTGCACTTTGGGCATTGATTGCGGATACTATTGAGCTTTGCAAGAGCGATATCCTCCCACTTGTGGTCTTGCTTCAACCACCTTTCCATACCAAATTACTCTTTGGCTTTATTGAGATCTATCGCCTTGTTTTTACCCGCTAAAAACCATACGGGCTTCTTACTTCGATTTATCAATTCATTCTAAAAAATCATTACTATATTCGATAAACTAGTTTTAGCTAAGAGCCATATGGCTCCTGACGGAGGGCCGTTAGCGTCAAGGTGGAAGCCCCGAAACAGATAGATAATTTACAATGAAGGAAAGAACTCTAATCAAAAACATTAGCATCGTTAACGAAGGACGAATAATCGTTACCGACCTCTTAATTGATAATGGTGTAATTCAAAAAATCGGACGACAGCATAATGACCTAAATACAAAAGTAATTGACGGGACAGGCAAACACCTATTTCCAGGAATTATTGACGGGCAAGTCCATTTTAGGGATCCAGGACTCA
>JBLHVW010000056.1:0-21036 GCA_047628775.1 Salibacteraceae bacterium
CTTGTTTTTGATGTTTTTGCCCACTTTTGTTTCAAAACCCATTCCATGGATGATCTTTTGAAAATCGGCGACTTCAGAATCCCTGCGAATTGTTCCTGCAGGTGCGCAAATTCCAACAATCTCTCCAGGCTTTAAACTTGGTGGAGGGTTGAATTCACGAGGCATCTCAATGATGTAGTTTGATTTTTTCGTGAAAGAAAGCAGCGCGCTTCCAACTAATGCTGTGCCAAGCAATGGAACAAAATCCCTACGACTCATTTTTTTCATGAGTTCAAGATAGCGAAAATTAAACCGATTTTAAGAAGGTGCCGTTTTAAGAGGCTTCAAGTCCCGCGCTTACTTTTGCAACGGTCTCAGAATTCGTAGAAGCGACTTTAGAAAAGAAAACTTTGTCTCTATCCAATTGAGCTTCTAGCGCATCAAAGAATTCTTCCTGAGACTCTTCTTGAATACAATTAAGTGGGAATGTCAATTGAAGGTCCTTGATGTAATCGAAGTAAACAGTTTGTTGGTGGATACTGACTTTTCTTAGTCCAGTGAAATACAATACAATAACTTCACGATCTGCAACAATCAACGCTTTTGATGAAAGCCCAACGCGGTAGGAAGCTTTGACTAGGATCATCATCAGGTTGTCAAATGCACCAATTAAATAAGCCGCAGCGGGGAAAATGGCATGAGGAGTTAGTTTGTAAAGAACAACTCCAGCGAAAATCATAACGGCTGTTTCAAGCGATAAATACGTTACGACGCGTTTCTTACGTTTTAAACTTACCGGTTGTGTCCATTTGAATTTTTTCGTTTGGCTAACGATGCGAATTCCCATCCAGCGACGAATTGCTTTTCGAAGAACAATGATGAAAACAAAAAGTCCGAGGCCGAGAAATAGTTCAAATTTATAAGGCAAGTATTCGCCTGTGCATCGTAAAAAGGTAATAGGCATATCGAAGCCTACATATATTGCAATGAAAGCAGTTAATAGAAGTACAAAAATTAATAGCGCATTAACAATTCTATTCATTCGGGACCATTTTTAGTTTTTGTTTGATCTCGTTGATTTTTTCCTTTGAACGGTTCACTTTCTTCTCAACGTCTTTTTTCAAAGCGTCAGCGCCTTTACTATTAGCAAAGAAACCAAGGTTGTTTTCAAGAAGGTTGATTTCCTTCATTTCCTTGTCAATCTCTTTACGAAGGTCTTGTTTCATTCCATAGAAAAGATCAGCGGCTCTTGGACTTGCTTTAATTGTTTCGATTTTTGCTTCGAACATTATTGCATCTTTCTCGTTGCTGTCCATTTTCAAAGCACCATACTGCTTATCCATCGCATCTTTAAAAGATTTGAAAATAGCGTCTTTGGTTTTCATTGGAACACGACCAATAGCATTGAATTTGTTCGAAAACTCTTTCAAAATGGCAAGTGCTTCTTTCTTGTCTTCAGGAAGTTTCGCTGTGTCGATCTCCTTTAAGATGTCATTCTTAGCCGTTAAGTTGTCCTCGTAGGCCTTATCTTGTTCGCTAAAGTGAGAATTTTTTGAGTTAAAGAAATCGTCACATGCTGTTCTAAATGCTTTCCATAGCTTCTGCTCATTCTTTCTTCCAGCATGACCTAAAGTCTTCCATTGTTTTTGCAATTGAATCAACTGATTAGAAGTTTCCTTCCAGTCCGTTGAAGCTTTCAATGCGATAGCCTTGTCAATAAGCTCTTGCTTTTGCTTTGCAACGCCGTCGAATTGCTCATTTACTTTTCCGAAGAATTCTTTCTTAGCGTTGAAGAATTCATCACAAGCAGCTCTAAATGCTTTCCAAATAACTTCGTTTTCTTTTTTAGGTCCAAACCCAACGGATTTCCATTTTTTCTGGATTTCTAATACTGCCGAAGTTTTTGAATCCCAATCCTTAAGCGTTTCCAATGTTGGAACGGTTGCAGCAAGCTCCTTAACCTCAGTTAGCAATGCCTCTTTCTGCTTTAAGTTCTCTTGTTGTAGAATTCGTCGATCATCGTAGAAACGATTGATTCTGTCGTAAGATGAACGAACTTCCGTCCAGTAAGCATCTTTAACCTCTTCCCATTTTTCGTTTGGAACAGGTCCGATGTCTTCCCAATCGTTTTGAATTCCTTTCAATTGAGTTTCAAGGTCCTTGATATTTTTCAACTCAATTAGAGTTTTCAATTTCTCAATGATTTCCATTTTCAACTGATAGTTGCGGTTGAAATCGTGGTCTTTAAGCTCTTTGTATATTTTGATATTGTAGAAAAAGTCCTCTAAAAGTTTAGAATATTCTGCTTGTATTTCACTGCGGTTGGCTCTTGGGATATCACCAACAGCTTTCCAGTTTTCTTGAATTTCCTTGAAGGCTGAAAAAGCACTTCCAATGTTTTCTTCTTTTGTTACAACGTCGCGAAGCTTGGTAATTAAAGCTTTTTTCTCCTGTAAATTTGTCGTCTCAACTGTGTTTCGTTGATCAATAACGGTTTTTTTCTTTGCCTTGTATTCGCTGTAGATCGCGTAAAAAGCATCTTTTACAGATTCAGGGTCTGTTAGATCTTGAGTGTTTGGTTCAGATTCTGGCTGTGCTTCTTCATTGGGAGTGGCTGTTTCAATAACTGGCGTTTGGTCATCTGACGATTCCCTATCAGGTTCTGACGAACCTTCTTCTTCTTCTTTCACCAAAGCTTCTACTGCGTTCTCTTCGATTTCTTCGTCTGTTGGAGTCACTTCAGGTTGGTCACCCTCAGATTCACCTTCAAGTTCTTGCGAACCTTCTTGTTCTTCCACTGGAGTCACTTCAGCTTCAGGAACTGTTTCCGTCTCTTCCGAAACCTCGGGATCGTTTACTACCGCTTCAACAGCCGCGTCTTCGATTTCTTCGTCCGTTGGAACAACTTCATTGACTTCTTCCGTCTCTTCCGAAACTTCGGTATCGTTGACAACTGCTTCTACAGCTGGATATTTGATTTGCTCTTCGGCGGCAACATCTTCTGATTCAGTAACTTCAGCCTCTTCAGTAGAGGCATCGTCATCAACTTTCGCTGGGTTCTGCTGCAACATGAAGTCGTTAAACTTTGTTCTTAAATCGTTCACCTGGTTGCTAACCGCTAATGGGTTCTCATTTGCAACAAGTGCTTTCAACTCTTCTATAAATTCTATGCTTTCCATAATCGATTAACTGATTACTTGTTCCATATCGAAATTCGTCAATGCAACAAATGCTTCGATACGCTCTTCAAGATCTTTATTATTAATATTCTTCAAACGCTCAGTTCCAAACTCCTCTACACAGAAAGAAGCCAAAGCCGAACCGTTGATAATTGCACGTTTCATATTGTCGAATGAAATGTCATCTGTACTTGCAATATATCCCATAAACCCGCCGGCAAATGTGTCACCTGCTCCAGTTGGATCAAACACTTCCGCCAATGGAAGAGCAGGAGCATAGAACATGTTTTCGTCGTGGAACAATAAAGCACCGTGCTCCCCTTTTTTTATGATCAAGTATTTAGGTCCCATAGCTCGAATGATTTTCGAAGCTTTTACCAAAGAATACTCACCTGATAACTGACGCGCTTCTTCATCATTGATGATCAAAACATCGATCAGTTTAATTGTTTCTTTCAAATCATCCATCGCGATGTCCATCCAGAAATTCATTGTGTCCATTGCAATTAACTTCGGTCTTTCCGTTAAACGCTCAATAACTTGACGTTGAACTTGTGGGCTTAAGTTCCCTAACATTAGATAATCAACTCCTTGGTAACTTGCTGGAATAATTGGATCGAAGTGCTCAAGAACGTTTAACTCAGTAACCAACGTATCTCTTGAGTTCATATCATTGTGATATTTACCGGACCAAAAGAAGGTCTTTTCACCTTGTTTGATTTGCAAACCTTCAAGGTCTACATTTCGCTTTTTAAGCTCTTCCAACATTTCGTTTGGAAAATCCTCACCAACCACAGAAACGATCTTTTGATCATTGTTGTAGAAGGCAGAAGCCAAAGCAATATACGTTGCTGCTCCACCAATTATTTTATCTGTTTTACCAAATGGCGTTTCGATTGCATCAAAGGCCACTGATCCTACTGTAAGTAAACTCATTCTATTATTTTAATTCTTGGCGCAAAGGTAAAAAGAAAATGCGGGTAAATTGAATGAATCAGAAATTGAAGGGTTCGAAATTTTTAATGTGCAATTCAGCAGTTACAATTCAATTAAACTATGTTAAATCCCGCGCTGGAAGTAACAATCCACACATCAACGCGTTAATAAATAATGAAGTCCACGGCAAGGACAAGGCTTTAATAAAATAAATTTGTTTAATGTGGAAACGGCGCCTGTATAAATTTTCGCTGTGGTTTTTCGGAATCATCACTGGGCTATTCCTTCTAATTAGCCTACTTCTTTGGATCTATAAGGATGATATTTGCGATATGGCTATCGCAGAGATAAACAAGAATTTAAAGGCCGAAGTTCAAGTTTCTGATGTTGAATTGACCTTTTGGAGTACATTTCCCAACTTATCGATTGATTTTAATCATGTTTTTATTCAGGATGCTATTGTGGGTTCGACAATGAGGGATACACTCTTGTATAGTGATCGTGTCCGTTGCAAACTCAACCCTTTTGATATTTGGAATGAAGAATACAAAGTGAAATCCATTGAAGTCAGTCCGGGTGTTCTGAATTTAAAAGTTGATGCGGATGGCAATAACAATTATGACATTTTAAAGACGCCAAGCGACTCTACTGAGGACGATGGGTCTTTCGATTTGAATCTTGAAAAGGTGTCTCTTAAAAATTTTAGATTCAATTATATAAACGTGGCCACTTCGCAAGAGTACCGGACGAGAATTTATGAAATGGACTTTGTAGGGGCACTAAGTGAGCAAATTTTCACGACAAAAGCAACGAGCAGGCTGAAGATTATTGCTGCTAAAAGCGGAAATATATCACTAGTCAACAACAAACCTGCGAAACTCGAAATTGGAATCAATGTCAACCTCGATTCTGGAACGGTTGAAATTCCAAAGTCTACTATTCATGTCGCTAACCTCCCATTTAATTTTAAGGGAAATGTTAATTCAGATGGATTTACATTCGACTTGACGGGGAAGAACATCGGGATTAATGATGCTGCAAGCAATTTCGCAATGGAGGAGGTGAAGGAAATAAAGAATTTCTCTGGAACGGGGCAATTGATTTTTGAATTGGGAATAGAAGGAAAGAATGATGCGCAATCACCTGTGGAAATTGAATGCAAATTTGGGGTTGAAGACGGAACTTTACGCGATCCTAATAGTGGTATAACATTAACCGATTTGACATTAGACGGGGAATATTCGAATGTTGGGGGGCCTGAAAAGGAGTTTTTGAATTTAAAAGAAATTGGTTTCTCTACAAGAGGCGGACCGTTTAAAGGGAACTTAATGCTTACTCATTTCAAAGCTCCGTTGTTTTCAGGGAGAATGGAAGGGCTTTTGAATTTAGCTGTTATTCGATCACTGTTTAAGCTTAAATCATTGCAAATGCTCAATGGAACGGTTGATGTTTCTTCCGAGTTTATCGTTCAGGCTGAGCCAACAGAAACCGAAGCTTTTGATTACAACATCAAGAAGTGTGAAGGCCAAATGCGCATGAATAAAGTAAATGCGCAGCTTGTTGACGACAAGAGGGTTTACCGAAACATTAATGGTTTAGTTGTTCTGCGTAATGACCGCGTTGGAATTGATGATATCAGCCTCACAATTGGCAGTTCTGACTTTCTATTAAACGGTATTTTCATTGATGTAGTGAATTATTTCAGCGGACGAGGAAACCTTCTTGCGAAAATCGATATGAAGAGCCAAAATATTGACCTAGCTGATCTTGGATCGGATTCCAAAGCGGATAAAATGATGCATGAACGTGTTTTCGTTGTTCCAGATAATATAGAAGCTGATGTTTATTTGGATGTCGCTAAAATGAAATACGAAGCGCACATGTTTTACAACTTGAAAGGGAACATGAACATGATTAATAGAACGATTCATTTCCCAAGGGTTGCGGTTACAAATGGCGGTGCAGACATTAAAGGATCACTCACAATTCAAGAAAGAAATCCCGAAATGTTCTACATAAGCAGCCAGATCGTTTCTGATAATATCAACTTCAAAGAGCTTTTTAAGGAATGGGATAATTTCGAACAAGATGTTATTACATCATCGAATATCTCTGGTATTGCCAAGGCTAATGTTCGGTTTGAAGCGCCTTTCGATTTAAGGACAGGAATTGTTTCAAATGCAATTGTAGCTCAAGTAGGGCTCAAAATTCTAGATGGAATACTCAAAAATGTTACTTCTTTCAGAGAAATCACGAAAAGTTTAAAAGCAACAACGAGTGCTCGATTGGCGATTGGGAAGGAAAATATCAATGCGTTTGAAAGGAAATTGCTCGACTTGAAATTTAGCAAGCTTGAAAACACATTCTTAATAAGAGAAGGAGTATTAACCATACCATCAATGTCAATTGAGTCGTCAGCTTTGGATATCGAACTTTCAGGTAAACATACATTTGACAATAAGATTGATTACCGATTCGGCTTCAGATTCAGAGATTTGAAAAATAAAGAGGAGAGTGAATTTGGTATTATTCAAGACGACGGTTCTGGTAAGTTCGTGTTCATGCGAATGTACGGGGATTTAGACGGTCCGAATATTGAGTGGGATAAGGTATCGAACAAAGAGCACAAAAAGGAAATTAGAGAAGTTGCGAAGCGTGATCGCAAATCAATACTTAAGTCAGAATTCGGATTGTTTAAAAATGATACGACTGTGAAAGCATATATTCAAGAACGCCGACCGCACGAGATACTCGAAATTGACTTGAACCCTGCGGATGAAGTTGATGACTTAAAAGATGAGTTTGAACCCAAGAAAAAAGACAACGGATTCAACCGATGGATTGATAAGCAAAAAGCCGAAGCTGCGAAAGAAAAAGCGAAAAAAAATAGCGGCTTCGATTTGGAGTGATTCAAGTTGTGTAAAGTGTAATAAGAACTGAGGGCTTCGAATTGAATAGAACCAATTTAGGTTATTGCTTCACAAAGGTTACTATCTTATTATTTATCTTAATAATATACATGCCTGCGTCAAGGTTAGTGATATCCAATTCAACCCACTTATTATTGTGTTTCGTAGATTGAGTTTTGTTCGTTACTAACTGTCCTAATGTGTTTATTACAATGAGCTCGTTAAGCGGATTCTTAGACACAATATTAATTGTGTTGTGTGCTGGGTTAGGGTAAATTAAAGTTTCTTCACTTTGGAATTCAACAGAACGAATATCGAATAATTCATTGAGCCCATTAAAATCTGTTTGTTTTAAGCGGTAATAAATAACACCAAAATGATTTGGCCGATCTATAAATGAATAAAGTTGTGTTTCAGTTGTGTTTCCGAAGCCATCTACAATACCAATTTCTGCCCATTGGATTCCGTCAAAACTTCTTAATACTGTAAAGAAATCATTGTTGATTTCCGAAACGGTTGTCCAATTGAGTAAAGTTTGACCTTCACTAGTTTCAATATTGAAATCGACTAATGTCACAGGCAATAAACCGAAGCCGCAAAAGGTTACTAAATCTGGATCGGCAGGATTACTAGCTATATAAGATTCTTGGACGTTATTGTTTTGTAGAACATCTCCACCAGAGTTTGAATTGTCTCCTCCAATTGAAATGACAGCTGGGTCATTGGTGTTGGCAACATTGCAAATGTTTTGACAAAGCACCACTGATTCTCCCCAACTTGGCTCCGTTGATTCTCCACCAGCGCCTAAACCTCCAGTTCCAGTGTAGAACGTATATCCTTTATTACTCGTTTGTTTTTTTAGTTTTAATTGATCGGTGTAGATATTACCACAACATTCAATTCTCCCTCCATGGTTTTCAAATTTTGAAGGTGCCGTAATATCTCCAGAATTACATTGATAACCGTCGTTATGATATTCATCGCAAAAAAGAACACCTGAATTGAATGAATTTCCATCATTATGGAATTTATCATCGATACTCACTATTCCGTCGTTGTGCATTGATCCAAATACGCCATTAGGAAATGGTTGAGGGTAATTCCCGTTATCCGCCAGTATAGATATCTTCTCATTGTCGTTATCACCTAATTGAGCTCCAAGATTAATCGTAATGTCTCCATAGATCTTTAAATCTGCTGCTAGCTTTACAATATCACCCATTGAAATAATAACTTGGTCTCCAGTTAGAATTGTTGCTGGGGGAGCGGCGGTTGCACAGGTTCCGGAGCAACTCCACGTTGATGCATTGTTATAGTTCACAGTACCTTGACCGCCATGAGACGTCCAAACGGATTGGCCAAAGCTTATTGAAGTTAAGGTTAGAAATAACAGAGTTGTAGAAAAGGTTCTCATATTTTTTTGTCATTACTTATGAATCCCAAGCAGCATTAAATTGCTCAGTGGTTAATTTTATTATTTTCGGACAAAGCTAAGAGTTATATAGATGCCATTGGTGTTCTTCTCAGAGTATTATGTCTTAGTTTTTGACAAGCCGAGTAATTATTGTTTTATAATCTTTTTTGTTTCCATTGAATCTTCACTATAGGCGTTAATTAGATAAATACCATTCTCAAATTTTGAAAGATCAATTTCCAACGTTTCAATTCCCTGAACAAGATGACTTATGATTAGTTGTCCTTGCATATTAAGAATATCAATACGTGACAATTCAGAGGCACTGATTACAATTAGTCCTTCAGTTGGGTTCGGAGCAATTGTCATGTCGATAGAGCTTGTTTCACCGATGTCCGCTGTGCATTTTGTGTAATTATACACTGTTCCGTTTGGAGGTACACTTGATAGGGAATTACCCGCCGCCGACAGTAACTGTGGTAAGCTGTATTCCCCCGATAGTTCATAGTAGTTGGCCGCCTGAGAATTGCCATAACCAATAAGTGGCGCTGGATTGTTGTTGTAGAATAGGTCGAATTCAGATGCCTCAATAGTCGGGTAACCTATCCGAACTTCAAAATCATTGCAATTTTCATACAACCAGAGCTGAAAATGTACGAAGTCGTTTTTTTCAAAGTCATTTACAAACCCTTTGTTTATGAATTCACATTTGAATATTCGATTCCCAGGAAGACCTTCCGTATAATAAACGATTGGAGAGGCAGCAGGTGAGCCGTTGAAATCTTCCAACTGACACTCGAACATGGAAATATATGATCTGTCTATACCACTTGATCTGAATCTTACATACCCAGTTTCCGCAACGATTAAGGAATCGAAAGATTCACCTTCAATTTCGAATGTGAAACCAATGGGGATATTATTGTAGAGCTCATTAGAAGACGCATCAAGTTCCGGATTAGATTCATCCACAATATAGAAAGTGCTAAGACTTGAGTAGGCTGCTGTATCATAAGTCACTGTGTATACTTGAGACCAACAAAGATTAGTCGAGCATATTAATCCGACGATAGAAAGATAAATTCTTGAGTTCATATTGTTAAAAGATAAATTCGCACCAGTGTCAATGCTTTTTTGGTAAAACTACTTTTTTCACTCTCTTGCAAATTATAACTTGACTTGCACTGTTTCTATACAATTCTATACCACCCTAAATCCTTTTTGTTAATCATTTAGTGTGAGTTAAATTTGAACTGTAAAGGTGAGGTTTGAAATTAAATTAGAGCTCACTCAAGCATGGTGAATATTACAACACAGAAGCGAAACACTCAATATGGTGAATAACCGCGTCTCAAAATACTCGTTAATTAGAGAATCGACATATCATTGATCAAACGATTGTATCGAATATTTACGTTGCCTTATTTTTTTGGCGCGTGTCTTATTCATTTCTTTGTGTCAGACGGAATTCTTATTACATCAGACCAGACTTCAATTGCGCCTGTATTGCGAGTTTTATCAAGATTTTTAAATGGAAAACCAAGTTTTAAATCTAGAAAGATCGAGTCGACTTCATTTCTATAATAACCAATTAATACTTCTTGAGGATAATTTTCGCTTGGTACTAAACTTACGTGATCAGATCTCTCTGCCGAACAGATGCTACTAATTTACCTTTTATAGACTGCAGGAGTAGCTTTCATTCGTACATATCATTTTTAAAAAAGTTAAGGTATCATTCGACTCACTTTGGAGATGATTGGACAGAGCAAAGACCTTTTAACAATCAGGATATGGCTCACCAATAAATGGGCGTTATTTTTAAATCTGTTTTTGGTTCATCAATTGACTCATTATCTGTTTTGCGACTGGGCAAATAGATAAGTACAACGAAGAAGAATATGATGAGCGTAATTTTTCTTGTGCATAACTTTGGAGTATGTAGTTTTCTGCCCATTATTTTTAGCAAAATAGTACAAAGGTGTTCTTTTCTATTTGATAATTAAACAAAGAAGATTAGATGTGTTTTAGAATCTATAGAAATGATGTATCTTTGCATTCTAAATGGCAAAAATACGCGACATAGAATTAGGTAATTTTCCGCTTTTACTAGCACCAATGGAAGATGTAAGTGATCCACCGTTTCGTGCATTGTGCAAGAAACACGGTGCCGATTTAATGTACACCGAGTTTATTTCTTCAGAAGGATTGATTCGCGACGCTGTTAAAAGTGTTCAGAAGCTTGATATTTTTGAGTACGAACGTCCAGTAGGAATTCAGATTTTCGGTTATGATATCGAAAGCATGAAGCGTGCTACTGAAATTACACAACAAACCAATCCAGATATTATTGATATCAATTATGGTTGTCCCGTTAAAAAGGTTGCCAATAAAGGAGCGGGAGCTGGTATTTTACGAGATATTCCTAAAATGGTTGAAATGACCAAGGAAATTGTGAAATCAACGCATTTGCCGGTTACCGTGAAAACCCGTTTGGGATGGGATGATGATACCAAATACATTGTTGAAGTTGCTGAACGTTTACAAGATGTGGGTATTGAAGCGATTTCGATTCACGGAAGAACCCGAAAGCAAATGTATAAGGGAGAAGCGGATTGGGAACTTATCGCAGCGGTAAAGGCGAATCCAAGAATGAAGATTCCAGTTTTTGGAAATGGTGACATCAATACGCCTGAAAAAGCACTAGAATATAAGACTAGATACAATGTTGACGGAATTATGATCGGCCGAGCAAGTATCGGCTACCCATGGATTTTCAATGAAATAAAACACTTTGTCAATACGGGAGAGCATCTTGCAAAACCAACAGTAATTGATAGAGTAGACGCCGCGATTCAGCACTTAGAAATGAGCGTTCAGTGGAAAGGTGAGATACTTGGCGTCGCTGAAATGAAACGCCATTACACGAACTACTTTAAAGGAATTAGAGATTTCAAAAAGACACGCATGAAACTCGTTACATCTTTTGAACTCGAAGTAATCCGCGAAACCTTAAATGAAATTAAGGCAAACGCGGATCAATATGAATTCGTTTAGATATTAGATATTAGATATTAGATATTGGACTGACTGTATCTTTTGGATTTAATTGAGTTTTAAATAATCTAAAGTCTAATCAACCAACTTCATTTCTTTAATCAAATGCGATGCCCCTGCATACTTATCGATGATGAACATTACGTAACGAATATCAACGCTAATCGTTCTCACGTAGTCGTCTTACCAGTACAAATCACTCGTCATTGACTCCCAGTTTCCGTCAAAAGCAATTCCAACAAGTTCTCCGTTTCCATTGATAACTGGACTTCCAGAGTTCCCACCTGTGATGTCTGTATTGTGCAAGAAACAAATAGGAAGCTTTCCATCGGCGTTAGCATACGGTCCATAGTCTTTGTTTTTCAGTAATGTTCTCAATTTTTCTGGAACATCAAATTCTGAGTCTCCTGCTTTGTACTTGTCCAAAATTTGAGATCCATACGTAAACGTGTCGTACTTCTTTCCCTCCCAACTGTCGTAGGTTTTAACCGTACCGTACGTTACGCGCATTGTAAAGTTTGCATCCGGATAGAAGTTTTTTTATGTTTGATTGCTCTTGAAGGGCTTCCATGTACAATTCACGTTCACTTGCCAATTGCATTCCAAGTCCGAGTTGAATTGTTCGGGAAAGTGAAATGATACGTTCAACATAGGCAACACCGGCATCTTTTATTCCTTGAAGAACTTCACCGTGCTTTTGTATGCGTTCAGGTGTTTCGTTTACCCATTTCGTGAATTCGTTCTCCGACAGTTTCCGTTGGGCCGATAAATCGAATTTGTTCAAGCCTCTTAATTGTCCTTTGAATTATTTATGCGAGTTCGCCAATGAAGCATAAGAAGAAGCATTTGCAATTTTTACAGATTCATCTTTGTTCATTTCACCCTTCAAGATTTGAAGTCTTTTTCCAAGGATATCTATATAAATTGGAGCATTAACGTTTTGCTTTTGATCAATTTAAAAAGAAGTCAAATAACGGTCGGTAGTTCCTGGATATCTCATTACTATAGTAAAGTCACCTTCGCTCAACCCACTCGTTGAAACAGGTAAAAGCGCTTTAAGGTAGCTCATGTTGTTGGTTTAGTAGCTCTAAGGTTGTCAAAAGCAGAGTTGAAATCAAGGGGGGTGATAAAGTATTGGTTCTTATTTTGGATTCAAGTCACTATTAATTAGCTCTTTGTTGCTCTATCCAAGCAACAGCCTTCTCTAATTAATAGAATATTTTAGTTGGCTTGGCCGGTTTGTTAAACCTTAGATAAAAATCGGATATTATCTTTTGAGATTGACTTCCAATAACGATAGCATCACAAATCGTATAATTATTTCCGTCTGAATCTGAAGCCCATTCTCGAACCTCTGGGTCAACGTCTGAAAAAGAGTCGAAATGGAAGATGTTGTAGAATTTACCGCCACCATTGTCTTCGAGAAATTGGATTCCCGCGTAAATAACACTTAAGCCAATCTTTCGAAATTTAGGTACGTGAACATAGTAAATTCCATTCGAAAACAGGCGGAATGTTATTTCCCCAAACTTACGTTCAGCCAATATATCGGCATTAAAAATAATGGATATTTCTTTTTCTGCAGTCATGGAATAATGGCTACCTTAGTCGTGTAAAAATACGAAAAATATGCAACGTTATCAAAGTTATGTTCAAGGTCAATGGATTGACGGTGAAGGAGTAGAGACAAACCTGTACAATGCTATTACGGGTGAATTAATTGGAGAAACTTCAAGTGCAGGATTCGATTACAACGCAATCCTAGAGTACGGCAGAAGAACAGGAGGACCTAAGTTAAGAAAGATGACTTTTCAGGAGAGAGGTCGAATGCTAAAAGCACTTGCTCTTCATTTGATGACGTTGAAGAAAAGATATTATGAAGTTAGTGCTTGGACAGGTGCCACGAAAGTCGATTCATGGATCGATATTGAAGGTGGAATTGGGAATTTATTTGCAAACGCTTCATTGAGAAAACAATTTCCAGATTTACCCTATTACGTTGACGGAACTGCAGCGCCTCTTTCGAAAGAAGGAACGTTCATTGGACATCACATTATGGTTCCCAAACAAGGGATTGCAATTCATATAAATGCATTCAATTTCCCAATTTGGGGAATGCTGGAAAAAATAGCTGTGAATTTAATGGCAGGTGTTCCAACGGTTGTGAAACCATCGGAATTCACATGTTATTTGACCGAAGTTATGGTGCGCGATATTATCGCTTCTAAACTTTTACCGGAAGGATCGTTGCAGCTCGTTTGTGGTTTGGGTAGAGGAATTATTGACCATGTCGACTCTGAAGATGTAGTAACATTTACGGGAAGTGCATCCACAGGAAAAGTTTTAAAAAGCTTGCCTCAATTTGTAGAGAAAAGTGTGCCGTTTAACCTTGAAGCAGATTCTTTAAATGCAACGGTACTTGGCGAGAAAGCGGTTCCTGGAACAGTAGAGTTTGATTTGTTCATTAAGGAAACGGTAAAGGAAATCACTGTAAAATGTGGCCAGAAATGTACTGCGGTTCGGAGAATCTTGGTTCCAGAAAATTTATTGGAAGAAGTTCAAAAGGGAATCTCGGCACGTTTGGCGACAACGAAAATTGGAAATCCTTCTGAAGAAGGTGTAAGAATGGGCGCTCTTGCCACTCGAACACAAGTAGACCGTGTTCGTGAAAGTGTTGAGTTATTGGCAAAATCGCAAGAAATTGTTTTTGGTGATTTGGATGAGTTTGAAGTTGTTGGAGCCGATAAAAACAAGGGCGCTTTCTTCTCACCGATCTTGTTTAGAAACGATGATCCGTTTAACAAAGTAGATGTTCACAGCGTAGAAGCGTTCGGTCCCGTATCAACGATTATGCCGTATAAAAATATGGATGAAGCAATTGAGCTTGCTCGCATGGGTAAAGGTTCTTTGGTTTCGTCAATTGTAACCCCGGATAACAAAGAAGCAACTGAATACGTTGTGGGTGCGGCAAGTATGCACGGACGAATCTTGGTCTTGAACGAAGATTGTGCAAAGGAAAGTACCGGTCACGGTTCGCCAATGCCATTGTTATCACACGGTGGTCCAGGTAGAGCAGGTGGTGGAGAAGAGATGGGTGGAATGAGAGGTGTAATGCACTATTTGCAAAGAACAGCCATCCAAGGACACCCAACGACAATTACAGCCTTAACGAATCAGTTCCAAGTTGGAGCAGTTATGCCAGAAGCAAACCCACACTTGTTTAGACAACATTTTGAGGAGTTGGTTATTGGAGATACGGTATACACGCATAAGCATACTGTAACGGAAACGGACATTGTAAACTTCGCAAATGTTTCAGGAGATAATTTCTACGCCCACATGGATGAGACTTCATTGGACGGAACGATTTTCGAAAAGAGAGTGGCACACGGTTACTTCTTATTGTCAAAAGCAGCGGGGTTATTTGTTGATCCAGCGAAAGGTCCAGTTCTATTGAACTATGGCGTTGAAGAAGCACGATTTACGAAGCCCGTATATATTGGAGCGACTATTGGAGTTCGATTTACGGTGAAAGAGAAAATCGATCAAGAGAAGCGCGACGAAGACGATATTGCAAAAGGGATTGTGAAATTCTTAGTGGATATTTTTGATGAAACCGGTGAAACGGTTGGTTTGGCGACAATTTTAACGATGGTTAGAAAGATCGACCAGAGTAACTATTAAATGGAGTTAAGTGAATATTCCAAAGGAGATCAAAGGAAGCTACAGGCGATAATTAAAAAGGCCTTGGACGGTGACAAAGGCTTAGTACTCATTTCAAAGATGCTCCAGAAAAAAGGATTGTCCAATGATGCGGCTAAAGAATTGATTAAAAAAGAAGCTTTATATTATTGGGAGAATCAGCGTAGAAAGGCAATTGGGTTTCTTTTGCTTGGGCTGGCGGGAATGATTTATGTGATACTATCAATAGCCAAAAGCCCGGTAGGAGAGCATGAACTTTATGGATTTGGATTATTTATTTCTGGTCTAATTTTGTATTTCAGAAATCGTAAAAGATTGAAATATTTGAAATCTATTTTAGATAAGTAAGCTGTAATTCTTAAGAAGTGAACCATGCAATTCGTAAAGCTCTGTTCCCGCACAAAAGTGTTTCTCATTGTTCAGTGCATTGCCATGCTGATGGGAACATCAACGCATGTAATGTGGGCGATAGAGAATGGGTTTATGTCAAGGAATTACAATGCCAATTTCGGATCCATGTTGTTATGGGACAGCCTAACATTCCTTGATCCTTTAGCGTCATTTTTGTTGATTTTCAAACCTAAACGGGGTTAATTTTAACGGCCGTTATTATTGCGGTTGATGTTCTGCGTAACAACATTTTTTATTTTGATTAATTGTATCAATCATCCATTGGGCCTGGAGATTGGTTTCTAAAATACTGGATGATTTTTGGTCAGATTGTATTTGCAGTTTTTATGTTTAAAAGGAATTTTGCAGAAGTGAATCGTTTTAATTTAAAGCAACTCTAGATCTCTCAATTATAAATTAACACATAGGCATTGTCTTAATTAAAAGCGGGGCATCGAAAGATACCCCGCTTAATATATTGATCACTAAAAATATAAGAAAAGCTTATAATTTATATCCTTCGAAAGTCGTTAAGACATTTGTAGCTGCGTTTGGACTCCCGTACCAAGACATGCTAGTCCCGGTGTAAAAAACCTGTATTACATCACCAGCAGTTACATTTACCAAAAAAGAAAAAGATTGTTCTTGGGGTGCACCACTAAACGGTACTATAGCTCTCCTAGATCTTGCTTGAGCCCCGTTTACTCGAATACTAGGAATCATTGTTGCACCGGCTGATGCGCTGATAGCAAAGCTTACTCGAAAGTTGTAAACCCCAGTTTCTGGAACAGTGTAAGTCGAATTAGTTGGGTTATAACCTCCACCAATGTCAAATGATTCAGCTTGGAATAAAACAGGATTTTGATTCAGTCCACTAGCTGTTTTATAAGCATAAAATGCAACAGCAGTCGATGATCCTCCTGATCCCGCTGGTCCTGTTGGTCCTGTTGCACCTGTTGGTCCTGTAGCACCTTGTGGCCCCATAGTTCCATTCGTTCCTGCTGGTCCTGTCGCACCTGCTGGCCCTGTAGTACCTATTGCACCATCCGTACCATCCGCTCCAGGTGCACCATCAGCTCCATTAGCCCCTGCTGCACCAGGCGCACCATCAGTTCCGTTAGTACCTGCTGGTCCTGTAGCACCTTGTGGTCCTGTAGCTCCAGTTGGTCCCGCTGGTCCCGTAGCACCTTGGGCACCATCCGTACCATCCGCTCCAGGTGCACCATTTGCTCCGGTTGCACCATTTGCTCCAGGCGCTCCATCAGTTCCGTTAGTACCTGCTGGTCCTGTTACGCCTTGTGGTCCTGTAGTTCCCGTTGGTCCTGTTGGCCCTGTAGCACCTACTGCTCCATCAACACCATCCGTTCCGTTAGTGCCTGCTGGTCCTGTTGCACCTTGTGGTCCAGTCAGCCCTGTTGGGCCCTGTGGTCCTGTAGTACCTATTGCACCATCCGTACCATTAGCACCAGGTGCTCCATCAGCTCCATTAGCCCCAGTTGCACCATCAGCACCGTTCACTCCGTCAGTTCCATTAGTACCTGCTGGTCCTGTTGCACCTTGTGGTCCTGTAGTTCCTGTTGGTCCTGTTGGCCCAGTAGTACCTACTGCTCCATCAACACCATCGGTTCCGTTAGTACCCGCTGGTCCTGTAACACCTTGTGGTCCTGCAGTTCCTGTTGGTCCTGTTGGCCCAGTAGCACCTACTGCTCCATCAACACCGTCTGTTCCGTTAGAGCCATCAGTACCTGCTGGTCCTGTTGCACCTTGTGGTCCTGTAGTTCCTGTTGGTCCTTGTGGTCCAGTAGCACCTATTGCACCATCTGTTCCATTTGCACCAGCTACGCCATCAACACCATCAGTTCCTGGAGCTCCAGTTGCACCGTCAGTACCATTAGTACCTGCTGGTCCTGTTGCACCTTGTGGTCCTGTAGTACCTGTTGGTCCTTGTGGTCCAGTAGCACCTATTGCGCCATCTGTTCCATTCGCACCAGGCGCTCCATCAATACCGTCTGTTCCGTTAGCACCATCAGTACCTGCTGATCCTGTTGCGCCTTGTGGTCCTGTAGTACCCGTTGGTCCTTGTGGTCCAGTAGCACCTATTGCGCCATCTGTTCCATTCGCACCAGGTGCTCCATCAACACCGTCCGTTCCGTTAGCACCATCAGTACCTGCTGGTCCTGTAGCACCTTGTGGTCCTGTCGTACCCGTTGGTCCTTGTGGCCCAGTAGCACCTATTGCACCATCTGTTCCATTCGCACCAGGTGCTCCATCAACACCGTCTGTTCCGTTAGCACCATTAGTACCTGCTGGTCCTGTTACACCTTGTGGTCCTGTCGTGCCCGTTGCACCTTGAGCACCTGTTGATCCATTTACGCCTGCAGGTCCTGCTACACCTTGTGGTCCTGTTGGTCCTTGAGAACCCGTTGCTCCAGTAGGTCCTGTTAATGAAGCGATAAAATCCGCCTCAGTACCTACATTTCCTAATCCTAACCAGATGTTATATGCGCTTTCTCCTTCATTCCCTTGTGGTCCGGGAATTGAACTTCCAGATGTTTTAGCATACAATGCATAAGGCACACTCATCATTTGAGAGGTTCCCATAACAGAATACGTTGTTCCTCCTGTTAAATCTGATGATGTTTCAATATAATAAGGTCCGTTTGCCCAGTCGATTGTAGAAAAATCATCTAGTGTTGTTCCTGTTCCAATTTCAAGATTTACAAGACCATATCCATTTGTTGATGTTGCAAATTCTTCAGTATATACAACCGTACCAGTAGGACTTCCTTGAAGGATTGTCATTTGCATCCCAACTGCTTGATTGTTAAGTATAGTGTTACCAGCATCTCTCACAACTGCTTGGTATTTGAATCCTTCTGGTGCTTGAGCAAAAGAAGAGAATCCTAGGGCCAATACTGCGGCCACAGTGAATATTAGTTTTCTCATGATATAAATTATAATTGCTTGATTAGTTTAAATGTTTTAAGACTTTTATCGAATGCATCCGTTAAAAGAAGTGTATAGTTTCCAGGAGCAAGTTGACTTACTTGAAGCGATGTAAGGCTTCCAGTTAATTTGCTTTGAATTACTACCCTTCCTTGGGCATCAAATAATGTGTAACTCACATTTTCAAAAAGGGATGTCTTAATGTTTAGAACTTCCGTAGTTGGATTTGGGAATACCAATGCCTCATAATTAGGAGCGTGATCTTCTAGTCCAACAAAGTTCCAGTTGGTTTGATGAAAGCCTTGAGTCATATCATAACTCCCATCACTTACAGTATTAATTACAACTTCTCCAATCGTGAAGTCTATTGAGCCGCTCGAATTTGAGTAGCTATCTCCTTGAGTGGAAATAACTTCTTGGGCCTGAATAGAACTAGTCGTTAGAATTGCAATCCATACGAATGTTTTTCTTTTCATAGTAGCTTAAATAATTTGGTTTTATGCACCACAGTATTATAATGCGTAGTAACTATAAATAGTTATTTTGATTCTAAATTTATATATAGAAGCAATTGGTGTTGTGTTTTTGTTGTGGGCGACCGTTTTTTTGTTGAGAATGACGTTTTTTTGCCTTAATTTTTGGATTCTGGTGCTTTTTTGTATGGAGGCGTTGCTATAGTTTTATTAACATAAATATTGCATTTCATCCTAGAAATAGAATTTACACGTACTATAAAATTCCTGTGGTTTCGAGCGATAGTATTCAGTAAAGTCAGCTCTCTGCATGTCGGAAAGAAGGCGATTTGGATTATACCGAACGAAAATTGGTAGGAACTTGGCACTATGAAGATGCCTATGTGAATAAGGGAATATTTTCGAGTGAAGACTTAATGCATGAATATGATTCGTACGAACTTATATTAAACGATGATTTCACGGTTGTTCATTTCGTCGATGAGACGCTAGCGAGAAGTACCGGAACTCGGGAAAATCTCAACAACAAGTGGACGGTTGTTACACGACTGTATTAACCGTGAATTTAACGCGCTCTAGGACCAACGAGACCTATTCGCTTGAATTCCATCACTTGGTTGTCAGTAAATTTCAATTTTCAGGAAATGCTGAGACATCATCAGGGAAGGCTGAATTCGAATTGTGTAAAGATTAGTTTTCTAAACTTTTGAAAGGAATCTTTGATAGTTGAAAACGACATATTAAGGTTGTTCTATAGCACCGATTACGGTATGTGGAACAGCCTTTAAATCCCATTCAATCACCATTCCTTCGGCAATCTGATCAGTAACCTCTTTGCCGTAAAGTAATTCACACAAATACAACGATGCCTCAAAACTTTTAGCCCCACCCGCTGAGGTAATTACGTTTCCGTCGTGGACAAATAGTATTTCGTCCCTGATATCCAATTGAGGAAACATCTTGCGCATCACTTTAATATCTGCAGGGAAAGTTGTAGAAACACGATCATTTAAAACTCCAGCCTTTGCCAGTACAAAGGCACCATCACAATGAGAAGTAATAAATCGAGCGTCTTTTGAGACCCGCCTAACAAAGTCAATCATTTTTGAATCTTCTAAATCTGAATCCAAATTGTGTTCTGCACTTGGAATTACCAGGATATCAATTTTTGGTAATTCGTCCTCTAAATAATTGAAATCAGGTAAAATTCGTAAGCCTTCAAAAGTTGTAATTGGTTCATTTGTATTGGCAACAGTGAAAACATTCATCGCTTTTATTCCATCTCGGTATTTTGTGTGTTGATAGATGTCATACGGAGCGGTTAATTCCGTGTTAAAAGTTCCATCCATGATGAGAAAAGCGACGTTGTATTTGTCTTCATCAAGTTCTACTTCGTGCTTTACAACTGATTTTTCAGGCTTTGATTCAAGCTCTTGTTCAGAACATCCCAACAGAAATAATGCGCTTAATAAAATGAATAGGTTCTTCATGGCAATGATTTTAATCCTCTTTGACCAGTGCATAGCGTATCTCATCATGAAATTCCCCATTCTTGAACAACGCTTTCTTAAACAATCCTTCGTATTGAAATCCGCACTTTTCAAGAACGTGAGCAGATGATGGATTGTAATCAAACACACCCGCGTAAATCCGTTTTAGGTTCATTTTCTCAAATCCATATTTTGCGATAATTTTAATGGCTTTGCTTGCAATTCCTCGATTCCAATAGGGCTCACCAATGAAATAGCCAATCTCGGCATTAAAACGGTAAATATCCTTGGAAGGATGCAAGCCTATATTGCCAACGTAAATGCCATTTTCTTCTATTGCGAAGCGTCCAATTGGATCGTCCTGAAGCGTTTCATTGATAAACTTGATGGCAGCCTCGTCAGTATAAGGATGTAGGAATCCATCCGTTAAATTATCACTGATGTTTGAATTGTTCCCCAGTTCAATCAAGCGTTCTTTGTCATCCAAATGAAAGGGGCGCAATTGAACAGTATCTTCTTTTAACTCCATATTAGATTGAAATTAATGGTTTTCTCCAGAAT
>JBLHVW010000057.1:0-20796 GCA_047628775.1 Salibacteraceae bacterium
ACGCGAATCTGTTAAGATTATTTCTTACTGGTATGACAAATTCCATACCGTAATCCTCATCTTTACATTAAATATTCCGAACCGTGAGCAACGTAATTGAAATCAAATCAGGCGAAATTCAACAAAACAATGTTGTTGTTTTAAAGGACATAAATGTCGAGATTAAATCGAAGGAGTTCGTTTACCTCATTGGGAAAACGGGAAGTGGAAAGAGTAGTTTACTCAAGGTGCTTTATGGTGAACTTTTGTTGTCAAATGGAACAGGAAGTATCGACTCATTTGACTTAAATACACTCCGGAAAAAAGACATTCCAAACCTAAGAAGAGTGCTTGGAATTGTATTCCAAGACTTTCAATTATTGACAGATCGCACCGTTTTGGCCAATTTGATGTTTGTAATGGGCGCTTCTGGATGGAAAGATAAAAAGAAGATGCAAAAACGCGCAAAAGAGGTACTGCAATTGGTTGGAATAGAACAAAAAATCAATTCTATGCCGTTCGCCCTTTCAGGCGGAGAACAGCAGCGCGTGGCAATTGCTAGGGCTTTATTAAACAATCCAAAATTGATTCTTGCCGATGAGCCAACTGGAAATTTAGATTCTGAAACCTCTGAAGAAATCATGCGTTTGTTGCTGGCAATTAGCAAAGAAGAAAATACTTCAATATTAATGGCGACGCACGATATGTCAATGGTGGAAAAGTATCCTGGTCGTATTTTGAGAGTAGAAGATCAAACGATAAAGGAGGTAACTATAATCAATCAATTTGATCCGTTTACGCCTTTTACAACGGACTAAAATGCTTGCAAAAACGCGCAACCCTCCATACTATACCGTGATCTTTCGTGCCGCAAAATCCGCGATCTTATAAGGCTATGATGAAATGGCAGAAAGAATGGTCGAATTGGCTTCTCATCAAGATCGTTTTTTAGGTGTCGAATCTGCTCAAGGAAATCCTGAAATCACCGTTTCTATATTGGAAAAACAAGAATGTATTTTGAAATAGAGGTCTAACCTTGAACATCAAGAAGCGCATAGACAGGGCAAAGAACGTTGGTACGACGCGTTTGAAATAAGAATTGCGAAAGTCGAAAAGGCTTATTCTTTTCTAAAATAACTACCGTTTCTTTTAATTGTGCTTAAAAACAACAAATGTATCCCTTACTGTGCTATTGTTTCATTTTTGGTAAACTCAACCTCGAACATCTTAGGCCAACGTTTTCCTGTTAAATAGGTTTTCCCTGTTTCAGGGTTGTAAGCAATTCCGTTAAGTACGTCTCCATTTCCACGGCCTTGAATTTCCAGATCATCACAGTCTATTTGCGCTAGAACTTTCCCTGTTTCTGGATCAATCACGACAATCAAATTTGTCATCCAAACATTCGCATAAATTTTACCATCTATGTATTCAAGCTCATTTAATTTGGTTATTACCCCACGATCATTGTACACATCAATTGTTTTTTCTATTTGGAAATTCTTTGGGTTTCTAAATGTGATTCGCTCCGTTCCATCCGACATAATCAGCGTTTTTCCATCATTGCAAAAGCCCCAGCCCTCTTGACCAACAAAATTGAAGTCGCCAGGTAAAATTTTTAATTTGTCCTCAACCGAGTAGGTAAAGCATTTTCCTTTTTGATAAGTTAACTGAAACAAGGTTCCATCTAAAATAGTTATTCCCTCTCCAAAATATGTTCCGTCCAGTTTAATAGTGTTGCCTACCGATTCTCCTTCTAAATTTATCTCAGAAATTTTTGATTGTCCATTTAGACCCGTTCCTTCGAACAAGCGGCCCTTGTAAAACTCCAGCCCTTCTGTAAAGCTTGTAATATCGTGGCCATGCGTATTTACAATTTTAGCTGTTAATGATTCTGGTGTTATATCTGACACGACTCTTAAGCGTCTTTCATCAATTTTTGTGTTTCCATTATTATCTACTGATACGACCGCCAAAACAAAAGTCCCGACGTTTTTAGGCGTAAATGTATATTCTAGGTTTGACGTTGGTTTGCTCCACGATTTAACCACATCTGAACCCAAAATAAGTTCAACCTTAGCCAATTCACCTTTCCCAACGAGTTTAATTTTAATTGTCGACTCGAAATCCACAAAGGTTGCGAGCTCACCCTTAAAATCAAACATTCCTTGACGTGCTATTTCTTCATCCTCCTCTTTACTGAACAAAGGGCCAAAGAGAACTGCGCCTCCAACCAAAACTATAAGCGCTATAATTATAGTGCCTTTTACATTTTTTCTCATCCTTTTCTTAGTATCGATTCTATTTGTCTGGCATCAATCCCTGAGTGCGTCGCTTCATAAATGACCTCCGTTCCTTTCAGAACAATTGCCTGTGGTGATTGGTGATAAACACCTGTCACTTCGGCAACTTCATTTGAAACATCGCGGTGATTCAGTAAGTCCAATACATACACATCAGCAAGAGTGTCTTCAGACGTCCAATTGTTTCTAAATGAATTCCATGCCATTGACGAAATTCCACACCTTGTGCTATGTTTGAAGATAACAACAGGCTTGTCTTGTGCCGACAAGACTAATTCATTCAATTGTTTAATTGAACTCAATTGATTCCAAACCTTTGTAGGTTCAGCATCCGGCTTACTTTTATTTCTTGAAAATATTCCCATTATATTCCTGACGTAAATTGGCTTAAGAATCTTACATCATTTTCTGAATACAAACGCAAGTCATTCACCTTATATTTCAATTGAGCAATTCGCTCTACTCCCATTCCAAATGCGAATCCAGAAAACTCTTTACTATCTATGTTGCTTGCCTCCAAAACATTAGGATCAACCATTCCACATCCTAAAATTTCCAACCAGCCTGTATATTTACAAACGTTGCAACCCTTTGAGTTACAAATTGTGCATGAAACATCTACCTCAGCACTTGGTTCTGTAAAAGGAAAGTACGATGGACGAAGACGAATCTCCGCTTTATCACCGAACATTTCTTTTGCGAAATACAAAAGCGTTTGCTTCAAATCAGCGAAAGAAACATCCTTATCTATATAAAGCCCCTCAACCTGATGAAAGAAACAATGTGCCCTTGCTGAGATAGCCTCATTGCGGTAAACTCTTCCCGGTGAAATTGTGCGAATTGGTGGTTTCTCATTCTCCATTACTCTAACTTGAACTGAAGAAGTGTGCGTTCTAAGAGCGATTTCCTCTTGCGGAGTGTCTCCCTTTGCTATAAAAAACGTGTCCTGCATGTCTCTGGCTGGATGTTCAGCTGGAAAGTTCAAGGCTGAGAAATTGTGCCAATCGTCTTCAATTTCTGGTCCTTCTGAAACTGTAAATCCGATACGGCTAAATATTTCTATTATTTCTGATCGCACCAACGAAAGCGGATGACGCGCACCTAATTCGATTGGATCTCCAGGTCGAGAAGTGTCAATTTTTTGGTTGTCATCGCCTAAGCTTTCTAGCTCATCTTTGAGTGCGTCAAATTTGTTTTGAACGAATTCTCGTAAACCGTTAACGAGTTGCCCCGCTTCACGTTTTTGTTCGTTTGCAACATTTTTTAAATCTGAAAACAATCCTTTTACCGAACCTTTAGAGCCCAAGAAGGAAATTCTAAATTTTTCCAACTCTTCATTAGAGCTTACGATGAAACTCCCTACTTCTTCTCTAATTTTCTTGACTTTATCCTCCATCTGAATTATTAATACCAACCAATCCCTCTTTCGTTCGTTCTTAAAGGTGAAATGGTAATTTGTAACTTTTTACGTGCCTTATTTGTTATATATTGTAACCAAACAGTTTAATAAGACGTACAAAGTTAAGAATTAAGGACTAAAGTTCTTTTATATAATCTAAAATAGATTATCTTTGGATGTCGTTGTTTATAGGAAAACATGGAAAAATTAATAGGAAAAGTAGGGATTTTAGCAATGGTTCTTTTATCATTGGGCGTTTTGCATTCATGTGAAAACAAAAATCCATCAGTTGTAAAAATATTTGTTCGGTCTTCTTCTAACGAATTAGTTAGTGGTGCGAAGGTTATAATTATTGGGGATCCTTCATCGAATCCTGCAACTCAAGCGTATATTGATACCATTATTACAAATGGTTCTGGTTTTGCATACTTCAACGTTCAGCCATATTATGATGCTGCAGGTGAAGAAGACAACCCAGTAGCTTATTTTGACATTATCGCAAAAACAGACCTTTTACAAGAGAATGGTTATATCAGAAGCCGTGTTCATACGACTGCTGTTGAAACAATATTCTTACCGTAGTTAAATTAGAAAATTATGAAAATCAATAAATACGCATTTTTAGGATTGTTCTTCCTTTTGGGAATGACAACGCTTGTTGCTTGCCGAACGAAAGAGTCAACAATTGCAAAGATTTATGTTAGAGATGCCGCAAACACACCAGTTGCAGGAGCAACGGTTGTAATTTATGGTCAATCAACAACCAACCAGCCGTCTAGTGTCGTTCTTTACGATACAACTACTACGAACGCTGCAGGTGAAGCAATTTTCAATTTCGACGATGTTTATCAATTAGGACAAGCGGGTGTAGCTGTTCTTAACATTGATGTTCAAGGAAACGGAATGGTTGGACAAGGAATTATTAAGATTGAACAAGAGGTCACTTCTGAAGAGACGGTATTTGTTCAATAAGATTGTTTTAATATAAGAAAAAGGTGCTTTTATAGCACCTTTTTTTTGGTCTAAATTTTTCTCCAACGTATTTTAATGGCAGTTAAATCAGCTGTATTCAATTGGTTTTGTACAACAAAAAGAAGAAGTCTTCACTTCAAACCGTGCTTCTTTACAAATCACGAATAATGAATATCACTTTCATCAATCAAGTCGTCTCCACGCATTTTCACAAATAACTGGATCAGCGCGACAACATCCTTTTCGCAATACACCTTAATCCTCTCAAGGTCTTTGTCCTCAAAATAAACCCGGGCCACATCGGCTCCAGAAATATCATCCTTTGGTGTAGGAATGTTGAACACGTGACACAGCAAGGCCAATGAAGTATACGCTTTAAAATCTCCGAATTTCCAAAGCTCCATTGTATCCAGGTGCGCAATCTCCCATGGTTTCTTACCCGCAATATTTAAAACATTCGGCAAACCAACCCCATTGATTAGCATCCTTCTACAGATGTATGGAAAATCAAACTCTTTTGCATTGTGACCGCACAAGATGCTGTAAGGGGAATTGTAATGTTCGTCTAAAAGACCTTTAAACTGTTTTAGAAGTGTTTCCTCATCGTCGTGGTAATAGGACATCATTCGAATTTGTTTGCCTGCACTGGTTTGCTTAACATACCCAACCGAAATACAAACAATTTTTCCAAACTCAGCGTAAATCCCTCCACGATCAGCATAAAGTTGCTCGTATGATTTCTCTGCATTTTGCATAAACCGCGTTTTCGATTCAAATAATTCTCGCGACTTTTCCTCTAATTTATCAAACTCATAAACTTGCGGTACTGTTTCAATATCCAAAAACAAGACCTTTTCCAACTGCACTTTTTCCAACATAAATATTAAATTATTCTTGCCTACGCTGAAACAATCTTATTCCATTTTTTTCGTTTTGTTTCAGCCTAAGCATTCGGTTATTGTATTGAAGATAGCGAAATATTGCAGATTAAAAATAAAAAAGGCAAATTTGTATAAAACCTAGAAATGGCGGAGGAACTAGTGAAAATAGAAGGAAGTAAAAGCGAAATTTATTCGTCTTTAATCCCTCAAATCAAAGCTCTTGTTGGCGATGAAAAAGACATGGTTGCTAACCAAGCAAACATCGCCGCAGCCTTAAAAGAAGCTTTTGGGTTTTTATGGGTTGGGTTTTACAATGTGCGCGAAGACATGATGATCTTAGGTCCGTTTCAAGGGCCGATTGCTTGTACGCGGATTCGGAAAGGAAAAGGTGTTTGTGGAACCGTTTGGGAAACAAAAAAACCGATTCTCGTTCACAATGTTGACGAGTTTGACGGGCACATCGCTTGCAGTACTTTATCTAAAAGTGAAGTCGTTATTCCGTTAATTCGAGAATGCCAAGTCATAGGTGTTTTGGATGTGGACAGTGATCAATTGGCTGCATTCGATGAGAATGACGTTCTTTACTTAAATGAAATCTGCGAATGGTTCGTAAGTACTTTATAGTATTTCTAGTTGGATTGCTTGCTGCGTCCTGTGCTCAGGTGGGAATCATTACCGGTGGGGATATAGATCAATTTGCGCCAAAGCCTATCGCTTCAGCCGTTGTTCCCTTAAATGAAACAACCAACTTTACTGCCAACAGCGTTGAAATTCCTTTTGATGAATATTTTAACTTGGTCAACCCGATTCAAAACATTAGAATCGTTCCTCCCCACGCTACCATAGAGGCTTCAGTAAAAAATAAAACGCTCACACTTTCGTGGAAAGACACGCTGGAAAGCAACACAACATATGCCATTTACCTCAACAATGCGATCAAGGATTTAAACGAAGGCAACGATACAATAATTCAATATGTGTTTTCAACTGGCCCTGTTTTAGATACTCTTTCCTACTCGATTGCTGTTCTGGATGCTTGGTCAAATTTGCCAAACGACGAGTGCATTGTTGCGCTTTATGAACTTAACTCTGATAAACTGGTGAGCTTGGCTCAGCCATCTAATGGAATTGCGAAGTTGAATTACTTGCGCAAAGGCGAATACCGCGCAGTTGCATTTCAAGATGAAAACAACGATTTGAATTTACAGGATTACGAACATCTCGGATTCCCCGTCGGAGGAACAATCACAGTGGAAAAAAACACCTTTGATTCGATTCCGTTTCGCGTCTTTGAACCGAAAAAAGATCCGGAAATAACGACGCTTAATTTTATTCCACCATGTTCATTTATTGTCGCTACGAACAACCCAATTGTTGCTCAGAGTGAGATAAACAAACCTTTTGGTTCACTCAGACAAAATGTTTCCCTTTATATTGACGGTGAATTGCGTCACCCCTTTGAACATGATTGGTTTTCGGATGATAGTCTATTGTTTTATTTTGATAAGCCCGAACAAAATTCTGTAGAAGTGGTTTATAATTATGAGGCCTTTTCTGATACTGTTAACTATCGATTTAAGCTTAAAGAACGAGAGGCACCGATTGTAATTAAGCCAACAAATTCTGGAACATTTTCTCCTTCTAAAAATGTTTCTTTTTCCATAAATGGTCCAATTGAAAGGATTGACAATGCAAAGATTAGTATTCTCAACCCGCTTGACTCAACTCAAACAGTCGAGTTTGAAACGAAATTCTATAATTCCACCTTTCAGCTTATTTTTGACAGGGAAATCGCAGAGAATGTGCTCGTTTCCTTTGAAAAAGGTGCTGTAAAAACAAAATGTGGTGATTCAGAAGAGGCAAAAGCACCAATAAAACTAAAATCTGCGAATAATTATGGGGACTTAAATGTAACGGTTTCGGAATACAAAGGTTCGATAATTGTTATTCTTCTACAGAGAGATAAAGCTATAAAAACCTTAACCGTTAAAGATGTTTCTAATACCATTGAGTTTACAGAATTGAATCCCGGCGACTATACATTTAAGGTTATCCGAGACTCAAACGGAAACGGAAAATGGGATGTTGGTGAATACGTAACATTGACACAACCTGAAGAGGTTGATATCTACTCCAAAAAAATAAAGGTCCGCGCTGGCTGGACAATTGATGTTCCATTGACTCCAAAGTACTAATCGATGAAGAGCCCTATGAAAAAGGCATTTAGCGGGTGGAAAATTTTCGCCGCGGTTGCTATTGGCTTGCTCATTTCTGGTTGGATGCTTTACCGAAGCGTTTCACAAATACAATTTTCGGAAATTAAAGACGGAACAGGAACACACGCTTGGGTTGATGGCAACAAGAATGGTAAAATCGATCTTCACGACCCTTCAGACTTCAAAAAAGACGCTGGCGGCACTTACGAACTCCAAACCTTATCATCTACACTAAAGAACATCAACTGGACGGGTGGGTCGGTTATGTGGCTTCTCGGCGCAATTCTCTTTACTGCTGGCCGCGACTTCTTTTATATGCTGAGGATTCGAATCTTAACCCATAAAAAATTGACTTGGAAAACGAGTTTCTATGTCATTATGATTTGGGAGTTTGCCTCTGCCCTTTCCCCTGGAGTTGTTGGAGGAGCAGCCGTTGCTATGTTTATTTTAAACCGTGAAACCATTCCTTTTGGAAAAGCCACGGCCATTGTGATCATAACCGCCTTCATGGACAATTTGTTCTTCGTTGTTATGATTCCATTCGTCTTTTTGTTTATTCATCACAGCGATTTATTTCCCGAAGGGTTGGACTCTTCCTTGCCTTTAATGTGGTGGTTTTGGATCGGCTGTTCCGTCATTTTCGGAATCTGTGCACTCTTATACTTGACATTGTTTTGGTATCCCAAACTCGCAACGAAATTCCTACTCCTAATTTTTAGCTTGCCTTTCTTAAAACGATGGAGGTTCATTGCAAGAGAATGGGGAAAAGACATCGAAGCGGCATCAAAGGAATTCAAAGCCGAAAAACGATCTTTCTGGATCAGCGTTTTCTTAACGACGGTTGGAAGTTGGGTCTCGCGATATTTGGTTATTAATGCTGTATTAAACGCATTCATCCATCTTGGTTTTATTGATAATATTAAAATTCTCGGGCAGCAACTCGTTCTTTGGTTGTTTATGTTGGTGAGTCCAACGCCTGGCGGAAGTGGCGTTGCTGAATTTGCTTTTGGAGAGCTGCTTTCAAGCTTTGCGTCTTCAGCGCTGTTGATTGGAGTATTGGCTTTGATTTGGAGGCTTATTTCCTACTTCCCTTATCTGTTTATCGGGTCGATATTACTGCCAGCATGGATTCGAAGAACTCGGAAATAGGTGGTTTTTTGGAGAGCGCTCCATATAATTGATTTCCATTATCTTTAGGCGCAACTGATCCATAAAACTGTGCTCGAATGAGTAAAAAACGGAGGAAATCAATTTCTTGCTATAACTGCCACGCACCGCTTGATCGGTCTGAAAACTTCTGCCATAGTTGTGGTCAGGAAAACCATTCCCGTCAGGCATCGACACGCGTTTTGTTTTCAGATTTTTTGGCTGATTATCTTGCCTTTGACAGTAAATTATTTAGAAGTGTTGTTCCTTTGATCTCAAAGCCGGGCCTAATTACGAAAGAGTATTTGGATGGAAAACGCCAACAATTCATTCCACCAATACGTGTTTTTCTCTTTCTTTCATTTGTCTATTTCGGGCTTTCATTTCTTTTAGATACCGATACAGGAGCCACCTCTGTGTCATTCAACGGTGACGACGTTTCTGATAAATCTATCCAAAAGATTTCAGAGTCATTTAGTCGTAATTTTAACCTTGTTGTTTTCTTCTTCACTCCCGTTCTCGCGTTAATCATAATGCTTTTTTACCGCACCAAGAAAAGAACGTATTATGTAAATTTCTTTGTTTTTTCACTACACTTCCTGTCTTTCCTTTTTATTTTAGGCTCCATTCTAACATTGTTGTCCGCAGTGAGAGGTTGGATAGGTCCTTGTGAAGCATCAAGTGCAATTGATATTGGTATTGTACTCGTTTCAATCCTATATATTTGTGTCTATTCGATAGCCTCGCTTAAAAAAGTGTTTGGTAAAAAGAACAATATTCTACTCTTTTTCGTCACGATGATAGTGGCAGTTTTAATATTTACTATTGTTATGCTCCTCTATATATTCCTTATTGCCTGGGCGCACGGCGGGGTTGTTTCAACAATCTAGTATACAGCCACTGCAAAATAGTTTAGCTATGGAATTTTCTCCAAATTGCATCTAAAAAGTAAAACAATACATGCGCTTTTTTCATTCATCTGTTTCCTAACTTTTTCCTATTCATTGGCTCTCTGTCAAAATATTAATCTGAAGGCGAACCTTTCTGGAACGTATCGAATTACAACTGATGATCGCAATCAGGAAATGATTGACGTTAGGGCGGGAGTTTTCATTAAACTCAACGTTTCAGATACTTTGGAAATCGAATTCGAAGAAAATGAGAAAACAATTAAATCTCGATTCTCTGCTGTTGAATTCAAAGAAAACGATTCGCTTAACCTTGATTTTATTCATTATTACGATATCGACACCGTAAAATTTAGTTCAAGTTGCATCGACGGTTCGAAAGCAAAATCAAAGGTGACATTTATAGAAAAAACAAAGGCTACCAGACTGTTGACGAGCTTCCTGAAAGGATAACTATCAAGCTCATAAATAGAGATTTAGTTCTTAAAAAAGTTATAGAAACTTACATGGGTGTTGTCCATGGGTCTGGAAGGAAATCTAGAAAGAAGTGGGGGTTCTCTCAAAACACTTTTTCAAGAAGTGTGACCTACCTCATCTCAACTGAATGACGGTAATTATTCTAATAAAGATAAACCCGTAATTCCTCATAAAACTCAATAGTATTTCTTTAATTCATTTGTTCCATATCGATGTTGACAAACGACATCTATTCAATATTTGCGCTATGCGCAACTCTTATTAATCCCTTTACTTAATTCAGTACTCATGCTCTACTCTTCATCTGTATATTTGTCCAAAACAATTCAATTAAGATGAAAACACTTTTTCTAGCTCTAATCCTATTTATTACTTCTGACATTTCTGCACAAACGGGCAACAACACTCAAGCAATGCAATGGGACAGCATTATCATGAAAAATGGTACTGTAATTCAAGGTAAAATCCTTAAAGTAAAAACCAATACTTTAAGTTACACTAAGTTTTTTGGTGAATCCTTTTCGAAACAAAAAATTCAGTGCTCCGAAATAGCACAAATCATATGTCATCCAAAAAGAGCAAACTATCGTAGCTTAAGAGACCAGACATTAAGCAAAACATTCATTACTTTTTCTCAAATTGCAGATTCAAAAGGAAACAAAACAAGGCTCATAGAGGTTTATAATCCGGATGTCTATAAACACAAGACTTTCGGTATAAACCAATTCGTTAAGGTAAAAACAGCGAATGGAAAGTTTAAGGGGAAAATATCTGACTTCAATAAAGACTCTCTCGAAGTCATGACTGTTTCTTCAAAAGACACTGCGAAACAAATGATCGGTTTCAATCAAATAATTCGAATCGGAGTATACAACAATAGTCTTGGAAAAAGGATTGGCGGGTCATTTCTCAAGGCTATTGGCCTAACTGGAACTCTCCTCCTTGGCACCGCAGCTGTAGGGTTTATTGAGTCTAGCAATGCAGACATTGGAATTGGCTTTGCTGCTGGTGCGGGCGCCTCGTCAATGATTTATTTGTGGGGGAATAAAATAAAGGGAAGGTCATACAAAACAAAAGGAAACCAGGGGAGTTGGAAGATCCAAATCGTTGAATAGTAAAAACTAGTCTTTTACAATCAAGCCATAAACGGCGATTCCTCCAACGATACACAATACATAAACCACTTCCGGAAGTACAACAATTTGAGATAACCCAACCGTTATTCCTACGCACCCTATTATTGTCAACAACGCTTTTAAGTGCATTTTCCACATCATTTCCAACACAGTCGACTCTTCCATTTTGGGCATTAAAAAGTCGGTTCGGAACTGAACGTATGTCATTAGTCCAACCAATGGAATTAACAAATACCCTTGCTGAACGCCCAGTTCCTCATACGTCCAAAATAATTCAATTTGCTTCATAAAATCGATTGAAGGGTCGATGTAAAACATTGAGACATGAATCAGGCTGATCATTGCGAGAACAACAAACGTACTTAGCGCTCCTGATTTAACCCAGTTAGAGGAACTAGAAATTTCTTGTGCGCCAATAATTTTTTTCGTCTTGAGGTGCATTATGACTTCCTGCGCCAAAACATCAATGAAATAGAACAAAAGGATGAAGTACAACCCCCAATTCCAAAAAAAGAAACCCAAGATAGGAATGAGTGCCTCTGAAAACAAAAGGAAGTATTTACGATTCATTTTCATTTAAAGAAGTCGAATACTGTCGGCGTAAACCCGTGACAATTCAAAATTGGGATTGTATTTAAGTGCTTTCGAAAAGGATTTTAGTGCTTGTGTTTTGTTTCCTTTTATATCATAGCACATGCCCAAATTATGCCATGCTTCAACATATCTCGGTTCTGTTTTCAATGCGCTTTCATAGTAATAAATTGCACTATCAATATTGCTTTCCATGAATTGATGAATGTGTCCCTGGTGGAACAATCCTCGAACGACATAGAATTCTACGGTGTCTTTTGCCATTTCACTATACAATTCTTTTGCTTCATCCACTCGATCGTGAATCTGCATTGAATACGCTATTTGGTATTTAAATTCTAAGAATTCAGGCTTCAGCTTGTATGCTGATGTAAAATACTCGATACATCTCGGGTCATTTTCCGCTTGATAAATTTGACCCAATTTGAAATACGCTTCGTAAAACTCAGGATCTTGTTGAACAGCCGTTTCATACGATGATTTTGCTTTGTCAATATCTCCTATTTGCATATAATTCGACCCTTTTAGAACATATCCATCTCGATAATGCTTGTCGAGTTTCAAAGCCATATTAATGTACTTGAACGAATTATTAAAATCAAACTGGTAGCTATAGGTCGATGCGTAACCGACAAGAGCACGTTTGCTATCTGGTTTCTTTTTTAAATATTCACCATACATGCGCTGAGCAGTTGTAACCTCCTGAGGTGTTCTAGTTGCCCGGCTATTAATTACTTCGGCATAAAGTAAACGAGCGCTCAAATCATTTGTGTCCAAACGAAATGCTTTCGCTGCATCTACAAGCGCTAAATCATATTCATAAGCTGCGAATAGCTTCTCGCCTCTTTTAACCAAGAGTGGTATACTTTCTGGATTAGCAGCAATCAAATTATCCAAGTCGGGGTTTGGATCGGGTGTAACTTCAGTAACATCCGTTCCACAAGAAACACTTACCAGTAGCCCGCCAACAATAACACATATAGAAATCAACTTCATAGGCGCAAATTTATACGATTTTGCCAATATAACGTCACCAAGCACTCGCTGATAACTACGTTTTGTTAAATAATAAGGACGTTTATAACAAATTGCGTACTTTTGTACCATGTCTAAATGGAAGAAAATCGTCTTATTGCTTGCCGTACTTTTGGTCGTAGATCAAGTTTTTGCGCAAGGTTGTTCACAATGTAAATTGCTTGCCGAACAAGGGCAAAGCGGAGATGAATTAGGAGAAGATTCATTTGGAAACAACTTGAATTATGGAATTCTTTACCTTATGGCAATTCCATACATCTTACTGCTTTTCTTCTTTAGAAAACGTATTGGTCGTTTGTTTAAAGCTTTGACTTCAAAAAAGTAGTCCTAAAACCTTCTTTTTCTCATCTTGAATAAAGAATCGTGCATGTTTCTGTAAGAAAGCGAGAACTCCAAAGAGCCGACGTTTGCTTTTCTTAAATAAGATACGGTAACATCATAAGAAACTCCGAACTGGAAACCTTTCCATTCAATATTTGCCGATGGAACAATTGCATCTCCCCATCTGAAGTAAGTTCCAAACCCTAAATATGCGTTGTGGTTGAGCCCCGTTTGTTTCGTTCCATTTTGAAATCGGTAGCGCATCATCATTCCTAAAATAGTTTCGAAGTGTCCTCCTTGAATAAACTGCGCGGCAGAACCGTCAACAGACCATTTAGACCCTGCTACTTCGGCTATAACCCTTACGTGAGCAACATATTTTCTGTGCAACCTTTCTCCTATAACACCATTCGTATATTTTAATCGAGGAGCATTTAAATGAAAACCTGAAACTCCTATTTGAAATTTGAAATCATTGTTACGAGAGAATGTACTTTTCCCTCCATCAAACATGTAAAAGAGGCCCGCAGAGGCCTCAATATAAGAGAATGATGTAATTGAGTTCTGCTCACCACTAAGGTACAAAGGGTTAAAAGTTGACCCGTCCCATTGGCTTGAAAATGTTACTGCATTAATGTCTCCTTTGCGTTGTCCAAATCCACCTTGTATTCCTGCGGACAAAGTATGTCCAGAGCCTCCCATTGGAAGAATCCCACTTACTGTAACAGAACCTTGTGTGTTTCCAAAATTAGAATCTCCTCCTATGTCGTTAAAAAACATCAAGCCAAGGCCCAAATAAGCTTTGTCGTTCATCCGTGTCTTTCCTAAGTTTACATCAGCAGCTACTGCAGTCGACATAAATTGTGTTGAGGATCCTAGCCATTGATTTCTATGGTTTATAGTCAACCTTTCCCATCCATCAAAAACGCCAACTGCCGCTGGATTAATTAAATGTGGCGTTTGGGTAGTTTGTGAAAAATGTAAATCTTGAGCTCCCGCACTATGAAGTAGCACTAACCCGACCAATGTCAAATATATCTTCTTCATAAATTCTATCTAAATAGTGTAATGTTTCCCGAAAGGAGCTGACCAGAGCCATCATTCATTACTGCTTCAAGTAAGTATGCATAAACACCTGAATTACATTCTTCTGAATTGTATGTTCCGTCCCACTGCATTAACTTGTCATCTGTTTTAATAATTTCATTCCCCCAGCGATCATAAATGTGAAGTACAAATGAAGTTACGTCTTGTCCAATAACAACACTGAAAACATCATTGTTGTTGTCTCCGTTTGGCGTGAAACCTGTTGGGATGTGAATTCCGTAAGCACAATCAACACCTGAAGAATCTGGATCACATGGGTTAAAAGGATCAGACATTCCTGCGATTTCAATCGCATCCGTAAGTCCATCTCCGTCGCAATCAGCTCCAGAAATAATTGGCATTGTAATTAATGCTATTGAATATGAACAAGGATCGGTAGGATTTGTTCCGTTTGAATTCTCATTTGCATCAGAAACACCATCTCCATCTGTATCAATATAACATGCAGGGTCTGAATCATCTGGATCACATGAGTTACATGGGTTAGAAACTCCAGCAGGAACTAACGGCGTCAATGGATCATCAACACCTGTGATTTCCTCTCCGTCTGTCAATCCGTCTCCATCTGTATCAGCGTTAAACGGATCCGTACATCCATTGGCAATTTCATCCAAATTAAATACTCCATCTAAATCAGAATCACACATTGGTGAGTTTGTATTAGGATCACAAGGGTCACAAGGGTCTGACCCTCCGTTTACCTCAACACCATCATCAATCCCATCACCATCTGTATCGGCGTTATTAGGATCTGTACAACCTGCAAGTTCGTCATCGTTTGATATTCCATCACCATCAATGTCTGGGTTTTCAGGAATGAATACCGCTGTAATATTGTCTGGACCTGTAATATCAACTCCATTTGTGTCTTCTATTATCGCTTGGTTCATCGGTCCAACCGTGAACTCCCAGTGGTCAAACATCCAGCCTACTTCAGGGAAGGCTATCGTATTTGTGGTAATTCCTCCGAAATATGTCGTTGCCCAAGGATACGTTGGTGCAAACACTGAGTTTACTTTGATAGTTCCTGAAAGCGGTGGAGTTACATCAAATACTACAGGGTAAGGTCCCGTTAAGCTATAGCAGTCAATTAAACCTTGTTCCAATGCGATACATCTTAAATCGATAAAATCTTTAAGGTCTTGGACATTCGCTCCCCATTGTGCCATTGATCCGCCCCATTTGGCAATTTGATTTGGCATTTCTGGTGTAATCTCCAACAACATACTATCGAGCAATTGATTCATGTAAGCACAAGAAAACTTTGTGTTTACCAAATCAATGTAACGCGTTATGTAGTATTGCTCTACTTCTGGGTTTTCTAAAATAAGTTTTTCTAAGATGTCTGTGTGTCCTTGACCTCCAGGGTCTGGTAGGTTCTCAGCATTACAAGGGTCCGCGTTTGCTGTTGGGTCAGGAATTCCTGTATAATTGGTGTAGTGTCCGAATGTTGCGTCCATATCCCACAATGTGTACCTCCATTTTTTCTTTGAGCCTAATGGGTCCATTCCCCTCCACCATGCAGTGTTCCAATTCAGCCAGTCTTGGTTCACTACATACGAGTTAAACATGAAATAATCACATAATGATTGCCACTTCAATTCTCCTTTAACGTAATCCCAATCTGCACCAGGTCCCATATTGTTTGCTAGAATGAAAGCTACCAGAGCATCCCAGTCTGGTTGGGCGTTTGGAGCTCCGTATTCTTCCCAAGTTCCTCCCCAAGTTTTAAGGTATTGAAGGTTGAATTTGTCTTGTTGATAATAATAATCTGTATAATCGTGATCATCATATTTTTCACGGATTTCATAAACACCCCAGTACTCACCATTCAAATAAACGACACAGGGCCTCCACGTTCTTTCATCAAGAAGCATGTCTGCTCGAATTGAAAGTGTATGAACGAATGCATCTCGGATATGCGCTCCTCCAGGTTCAAATGGGTAATTGTCGCTTGCTCCCGGCTTTAAGATTACTCGTTGAAATTTATCTCTTGGTGTATCGGCAGGGAAAATTTGGTGATCAATAACGTCGTTATATCCAAACTGATCTCTCATAATAAAGTCAAACCCTCTTTGAGCGTAGGCCCATGAATCATTTCCATGTTTATTGAAATGTCCATCGCCTTCATCAATAAAAGTCCCGTCCTGTTCAAAAAGTTCAAACCCACCAACTTTGTTGGCAGTTCCTCCCCAACCACCTTGGTTACCATTGGCAACTAGGTCGTAAACATCATCACTACAAACCGAAACAACACAAACATCGTGGTTTACATTAATGAAATAAGAGTTTGTTTCTGTAAAGCTAGGCGCTTCAACTCCAAACGCCGCAGCACGGAGAACTGTTGTTGTGGCAATGTTTATTGGTCCAGTATAAGCAGCAGATGCCGCAGTTGGATAAGATCCGTCCGTTGTATATCTAATTATCGCTGCTGCATTGCTACATGTAATTGTAACTAACTGCGCTCCCGGGTAAAACCCTGGTGCTACATTCATTACTGGAGTTGGCTCGTAAAAGTTTTGAGCCCCGTTATTGGCTGCATTTGGTGTTGGTGTCAAAAAGAGCTTCCAATCAACAGCTCCGTTCGTTGAACGTCCAACAGAATGATCCGTTTGTGTTAAATGAACAATTTTAATTGAATCAATTACGTTTCCAAGTGTATTGGAAAGAATGATCCATTCTCCTTTGGTTTGTTTCAGATTAAAGTTTGGGTGCAGTTCGTTACCATTAACGGTGTTTCGCTTAGAGCACATAACCATTTTGTAGGCGTTGGCAGCAATGTTTCCACTCGGAATTTGCCATTTTAATAGGTTTGAAGATTTATCAGAGAGATAATATCCTGTTAAATCGATTGGCGCTCCTGTTGTATTGTATAACTCTATCCAGTCTTCATTGTCTCCATAATTATCAAGTGGCCCATTCATATTTGAACAGGAGTACTCATTGATAATCACTTGAGAATTAGCGGATCCAGCAACCAACAACAATATAAGAAATAAGGTTGGTTTTAACTTTCTAGTTCGTTTCATAATCGTATATAGTCTTTAGAAACCCTATTGCGATAACAATCTGGTTTAGTCAATATTACGAAATTTGTTAACAATTTGCTAACATTTCGTATATTGGAAACGACAAAAAAAGGGCAATGGTTGCATTTCTACCCCTTTTTTTCCGTTATTACCTGTTCAATAATTGATAAATTATACTTATGAAAACTAAATCTCTCTTTTTCCTTTTTTCAATTAGCACCCTTTTATTTCTTGGGTCAGGATGTACCAAAATTGAAGGCCCAGGAGGCGCGGCAACAATTAAAGGTAAAATTCATGTTACTGAATATGACGGCGCCAACAATGCTATTAACAATTACTTCGCACCTAAGTTCGATGTTTATATTATTTATGGAGAGGACCCTGCTGACACTTACTTTGACGATGATGTTGAAACATCGTATGACGGAAGTTTCGAGTTTGAGTTCTTAGAACCAGGAAGCTACAGAATCTTTGTTTATGAAGACTGTAATACCTGTTTCAGTGGTAAGAAAGAAACAATATACCCAATTACAATTACTGATAAAAAGGAAGTTGTTGACTTGGGAACTATTGAAGTGTTTGAGAACTTTTAATTTCTAAAGATGAAGTTAACAGCACTATTATTATTTATCGGAATTTCAATCTCCTCAATTGGACAAGAAAGTGACTACTTTATGGCTTGGGCCAAAGTTGGGGTTACCGGAGATGTAATTAAGAAAATGGATTGGTCGCTCGAGGTGAGTTCTCGTTTTGACAACCAAGGCGTAGCAACATTTTTTCCGCAAGCCGGAATTGAGTACAAATTAAAAAAGTGGTTCAAACCCTCAGTTGAATATCGATTTATAGCTGATCGCAACAAGTATGGAAACTACAAGTCTTCGCACAGGGTTAACGTAAACGCTAATTTTAAGAAGGAAATAATTAAACGTCTCGATCTTGGGCTCAGGGTGCGCTACCAATATGCATTTCAACAGTTTGGTGCAGCGGATACATACGATGCTGATTTCGATCAAGCCTTCCGTTTTAAGCCTGGAATTTCTTATGATATCAAAGGGAGTATCTTCAAACCAACATTAAGTTCTGAGTTCTTTTATAACCCTTCATACGGTGAAGGGGGACGGCAGTTTTCCAAAATTAGGTTTGCTGTTGGAACTAAGATTGATTTGGATGGGCCTCACGGCTTATCAGTGAAGTATCAGTTTGATAAGAAGTTTAGAAACTACAAAGCTGGAACGCGACATGTTTTAGCCGTTTCCTATGAGTTCAAGTTGTAATTTATAACTACTTCTTGTCTGCGAAATCAACGGTAAAAACAACATCTAGAATTTCATCCACTTTGGATTCTGTTATTCCTTGTTCTATAACGAACTTGTATTTTCCCTTAAGAGGTAGTTTTCTGCGCGCAAAAACAAGCGGTGTTTCAACAATAGAACCTGTTTTTGTTCCAATCCATGACCCGTCTGGATTCGATATTTTCACTTCAAATGGCTCTCTAGAATTGGACCCATCCGGTGCTTCCGTTTTCATGAAGAACCATAAGTTGTTGTACTTATAGTCCGTTGTTGTCCTAAACGATAATATAAAATCGTATTCCTTATCGAGATCCGTAATATCTACCTCAAATTTAAGTTTGTGGTCTTGTTTCCATTCCTTATTATCAAAGGAATAGGCTTTTTCATAAAACGGCGCTTCTGAACAAGAGAACAATGTTATTGCAACAAAAAAAAACAAAATTTTATTTCGGGCTTTCATTATTCGGTGGGTTGGGTTTATTCTCTGTAGACTTCTTTCTATTTTTATTTCGGTTTCTATTGTTCCGGTTTGGTTTTGTCGCATTTACACCTTCTCCCTCTGGCTTATTTTCCCTAGGCTTCTGATTTCCACTATTGCTTTGAGGCTTTTTTGCCGCTTTGTTTTTATTGTTCGGATTGTTCTCGTTCGCTTTATTGTTTTGTTGGATCTTGTTTTGAGGCCGGTTTTTGTTGTTTCCACCGGGCTTGTTTCTATTCGGCTTCTTTTTCTTAAACATTTTATCAAAACGATTCAAATCGTCTTGCCCAACAACATTTGTATAATCTGGCTCTTTAACTTCAACCGTTTCCATAAACTCAACCAAGTCATGAGGCTTCTTCCCGTCTTTATTCATTCGAATAATCTCACGAACTCTATCTGGTTTTAACGGAATCAATCCTGAACCAAAGTCGCCTTCATACACATACCACATCTGTTGTTTAAAAACATCTGTTTTAATGTGCGCAGCTGTTCCTTTATCCGTTCGAAGCTTCAAGTCTCCCTTAGGAAACGCTTTAATCGCATCTAGGTAACTGTCGAGCTCATAATTTAGACAACATTTCAACTTACCACATTGGCCTGCTAATTTTTGAGGATTCAATGAAAGTTGTTGATAACGCGCTGCAGATGTTGAAACAGTTCTAAAATCCGTTAACCAAGTAGAACAACAAAGTTCTCTGCCACAAGATCCTATTCCTCCTAGTCTCGCCGCTTCTTGCCGTGCTCCGATTTGGCGCATTTCGATACGAATCTTGAACTCATCAGCCATGTCCTTAATTAACTGACGGAAATCTACGCGCCCTTCGGCCGTATAATAGAATGTCGCTTTTGTTAAATCAGCTTGGTACTCAACGTCAGAAATTTTCATTTCTAAATTGAGGTTTACGGCAAGCGTTCGTGCTTTATACATGACCTCTTTTTCAAGGTCTCTTGCCTTTATCCATCTATCTATATCTTCTTGCTCGGCGATACGCAAAATTTTTCGCGCCTCAGCTTGCTTAAAACCTGGACTTTTCTTTTTAACCTGTATTCTAGTAAGTTCACCAACAATAGACACGACACCAATATCCTGTCCCGGACTTCCTTCAACAACAACGACATCGCCGACTTGAAGTGATTGGTTTTTCGTGTTTCTATAAAATCCCTTTCGGCTGTTTTTGAACCGAATTTCTAATATATCGTAAGGGGTTTGTCCTCCTGGCAATGACATGTTTGCCAACCAGTTATACACCTCCAATTTGCTGCAACCTCCAGAACTACAGGTACCATTGTTTTTACATCCGCCTGGCGTGTCTCCACTCCCACAACTGGAACAACCCATAATTATTTTGTTTTGGGATAAAAATACACAATAAAACCCGAGCCGTTGTTCAGATCAATCGTGAAGATTTAAAGATTGGAATGTTAAAACTTAATTATGCGCCGTGAATATACCGCATAACATTAAAACACAAATTTGTAAATAGAATTTTTGGGTTTGCATTTCTTTCAATATGGTAATGCGCTTC
>JBLHVW010000058.1:0-20785 GCA_047628775.1 Salibacteraceae bacterium
TCACGCCTCCTTCATATCCACTAATATCAGAGTTTTCAACCCTTCCTTTAAAGAGGAATGGGAGTTCTTGTGACCAAGCCGCGCCAGTCATCAATAGTAACAATACGAGAATTATACTCTTCATACTTATTCTTTTAAACGTAACTCTGTACAACCAGTTACAGATTTGGTTTAAATTTGATATAATTATTAATACAAATATGGTTAAAATAACCCAGAAAAGTAAGTGTAAACATCATGCTAAACGTAGATAAGACGAGTTATTGGGAGCGAAAAAACTACTTCGACAATGTTGATTTTTTAATTATTGGAGCAGGAATTGTTGGCTACAGCACAGCTATACACCTGCGAAAAAAAAATCCAAAGGCCAAAATATTGGTTCTTGAACGCGGATACCTTCCTTCTGGTGCAAGCTCTAAAAATGCCGGTTTTGCTTGCTTTGGAAGTCCAACTGAGCTCGCCGATGACATTCAATCATTTGGTGAAGCGCATGTTTGGGAAACAGTAAAACTGCGACTTGAAGGGCTCGAATATTTGAAACAACTTCTTGGCAAAGACACAATCGACTTGCAAATTAACGGGTCTTGGGATTTAATTACCGAAGGACAAAAAGACAGGTTTGATGAAATTGCCGCGCTTATCCCCTACTTTAATGAGCAGCTGGAAAAAATAACCGGTGAAAAAGAAGTGTATTCTATTGACAATACCATTTCATCACGGTTTGGATTTAAAAAAATCTACGGAAGTTTTCACAACAGGTTGGAAGGCCAGATTGACACGTCAAAAATGAACACGGCGTTTTATAAGTTAGCCGTTGAATTGGACATCAATACATTGTTTGGAATTGAAGCTTTGAGCATAACTCCCGACGGCAAGACAGTAGTAAATACGAATGTTGGAAAAATTGAAGCCAAATCCGTTTTTATCTGCACAAATGGTTTTGCGAAACAATTCCTGAAAGAAGATGATATTTTCCCGGCTCGGGCGCAAGTTTTGATCACAAAACCAATTGAAAATTTAAACATAAAAGGGACATTCCATTATCAAGAAGGGTACTATTATTTCAGAAACATTGACAATAGAATTCTATTTGGTGGAGGAAGAAATCTAGATATAATAGGGGAAACTACGACAGAAATAGAAACGACGCATCAAATTCAAGATCGATTGGAAGCACTTCTAAAAGAAGTTATTTTGCCTAACACTCCTTTCGAAACTGACCGTACTTGGGCTGGAATTATGGGAGTCGGCGAAACGAAAAAACCAATTATCAAGAAAGTTGACAAAAACGTTTATTGTGGAGTCAGACTCGGGGGAATGGGCGTTGCATTGGGAACTTTAGTCGGTAAGGAGTTGTCGGAATTAATAGATTACGATTAAAGATCTATACCATTTAATTCCCCTTTTCATCAATAAATACTGCCCGAATTGCTCCTTGATAATTCTTTAATTTTAAATTTGTCACCAAATAAAGAAAATTATAACAATGAGAAATACAGCTTTAACACATAGACACGAAGCACTCGGTGCTAAAATGGTTCCTTTCGCAGGATATATAATGCCAGTTCAATACGAAGGTGTAAACGCTGAACACGAAGTGGTTAGAGAAAGTGTTGGAGTCTTTGACGTTTCTCACATGGGAGAGTTTTTCGTTTCTGGTGCCGGAGCATTGGATCTTATCCAAAAAGTGACTTCCAATGATGCTTCTGTTTTGACAATCGGTCGTGCACAATACAGCTGTATGCCCAATGGAAAAGGCGGAGTGATTGACGATTTAATCATCTACAAAATTAAAGAAGAAGAATATTTACTTGTTGTGAATGCTTCGAATATCGATAAGGATTGGGATTGGATCTCTTCTCACAATTCATTTGGTGCTACCATGCGCAATCTATCAGATGACTACTCTTTATTAGCGATCCAAGGACCTAAGGCGGTTGAAGCGATGCAATCATTGACATCTATTAACTTATCTGAAATTAAATATTACCATTTTGAAGTAGCTGATTTTGCTGGCGTTGACAATGTAATCATCTCTGCAACAGGATATACTGGAAGTGGTGGATTTGAAATCTATTGCAAGAATGACATTGCGGAACAAGTTTGGGACAAAGTATTTGAAGCGGGAGCAGATTTCGGAATTAAGCCGATCGGTTTGGCTGCGAGAGATACGCTGAGACTTGAAATGGGATTCTGTTTGTACGGAAACGACATTGACGACACGACTTCACCACTTGAGGCTGGACTGGGATGGATCACGAAACTGGCAAAAGACGACTTCATCGACAAAGACTTTTTAGCCAATCAAAAAGAAGAAGGAATTAAGAACAAATTGGTGGCGTTTCAAATGATTGACAGAGGAATTCCACGTCACGACTACCCGATTCAAGATGCAAATGGAAATGTAATTGGGCGCGTGACTTCTGGAACGATGTCTCCTTCAATGAAGATTGCAATTGGACTTGGATACGTGACGAAAGAAAATAGCACGGTTGATTCTGAAATATTCATTGAAATTAGAGGAAAAGCGATCAAAGCTCAGGTTGTTAAATTGCCATTTTACAAGAAATAGAGCAGCTACTAAAGAGGAACCAGGAAGAATAACCATTTAGTTATGAGTTATGAAATGTAATCATCAGTAAATGGGCTTTATAGACTTTTTTAAAAGGAAGAAGAAGCAACCAAAGTATCCTACTTTTCTACTTGAATGGCAAGTTACTTTGCAAGAGAAAGTACAATTTTACCGCTCGTTAAGTAGCGAAGAGAAAGCACGGTTTGAAAAAGCCGTGCTTCATTTTTTAAATACAACTGAAATCAGAGGTATTAAGACCACTGTGAGCGAAGAAGATGTGGTTCTCATTGGAGCGAGCGCTATCATTCCAATTTTTGCATTTAAAGACTGGGAATACCTCAACCTTCAAGAAGTATTGATTTACCCCGAACATGTCGATTTTGTTCCTGACGCTGGTTCAAACCCTGTCCCAGCCTTTGGCATGGTAGGATTTGGTTATATGAACGGAAAAATGATCCTCTCCAAAAAAGCACTTCAATATGGATTCAATAATGAAGAGGACAAAAGAAATACAGCCATTCATGAGTTCGTTCACCTTATTGATAAGCTTGACGGCAAAGTAGACGGTATTTTGACCGTTTTAAAAGAGAAGTCGTATGTGATGCCGTGGTTGGAATTAATGGACAAGAAAATTCAAGAAATAATTGATTCTAAAAGCGATATTCGACCGTACGGCGCAACCAATCGTGGTGAGTTTATTGCAGTTGCTTCGGAGTACTTCTTTGAGCGTCCTTACCTCTTCAAAAAAAACATCCTGAGTTGTTTAAATATATGGAAATGATGTTTAGATCGAAGATTACAGATCGGAAAATGGTTAAACGCTCTAAAGCGACCCGTCATTTTGACCCTTGCCCTTGTGGAAGTGAGAAGAAGTGCAGTGATTGTTGTATGAAACTGGAGGCGTGACTTATTAAAAGATAATTTCTACTGAACAGTTATTTAGGACTCTTCAGTATTTTTTCTACAATGTTTTGAACCATTCTTGAAACATACCGCCTACAAATGGCAACGGTTCCATTTTATCTTGAGTCGCGTTTACCAGGCTTATTATCCACGGTACGATTGCCAAAAGAGGAAGAATCGTTCCAAAAATAGGCAGTATCATTCCTATAACTGAAAGTCCCACTGCAATTAAAACAATTCCAAGCATTTGACGAATGTAAAAACTAGCGTATTTGTCTTTTGAATTGTCAGTATTCATGACTAAAGCAATAATCCATCCTATCAAAGTGATATGCGCTATTATTGCTCTCATTCTCCCCTGCTGTGAAACAGTTTCTGACATAATTAGTTTAAGAATTTCTTGTTTTCAATTTACTTCTTGGCACGAAGAACAATAGGAAAAGTCCTATTATGAAGAATATGGCCACTGAGATCACAGAATATCTGATCGATCCAGTTAGCATTTCAAACAATCCGAAAGAGATCAAACCTAGTACGATACCCATTTTTTCAGCTGCATCATAAAATGAAAAATAACTAGCGTGATCTTCAGTTTCAGGTAAGAATTTTGAATATGTTGATCTCGATAATGCTTGAACGCCTCCCATAACCAAACCAACAGCCGATGCTAGGAAATAGAACTGAACTGGAGAAGTAACAAGGTATGCCGCTACACAGACTCCAATCCAAATTATGATTGACAATCCTAAGGTTCGAATATTACCGATTTTCGTGGACAGTCTCGACATTAAGTACGCTCCTGCAGCTCCTAAAATCTGAATCAATAGAATCGCTATAATCAAACCGGTATCACCACCTGCATCACCCCAATCGACTTCTTTTTTGGCAAATATGACAGCCATTAACATTACAGTTTGCACCCCAGTATTGTAAAAGAAGAAGGAAAGTAAGAACCGCTTTAGAGCTTTCGTTTTTTTGAATTCTTTGAAGACGATTATGAGCTCTTTAAATCCTTTACTTAGAATACCTTTCTGCTTCTTTTTCTTGTATGGATTATTCGGGAGAACGCGGTATGTGAATTGACTAAAAATGATCCACCACAGACCTACTAAGATAAAACAGTACTTTGTATTCTCTCCTTCTTCTCCAGTAAACATGATGATGACAAGACAAATAATTAGAAGAAGCATACTTCCAAAATATCCCATTGAAAAACCTCTCGCGGAAATTTTATCATGGTCTTTTGGTTCTGCAATTTCAGGTAAATAAGCATTATAGAACACCAAACTATTCCAGAAACCAATACTGGCTAGGAATACCGAAACCATTCCGAGTTCAATTGGCGCATCAGCGAAGAAGAACAAACTCATGCATGAGATCGCTCCTAAATAGCAAAAGAACTGCATGAATCGCTTCTTATTTCCAGAAAAATCCGCAACACCAGACAACATTGGCGATAGAATTGAAACCAAAATAAATGATGCAGCTAATACATATGTAATAAATACAGAATTTGATAGTGTTGATCCGAAAAAGTCAACAGTTACATTTCCAAAATCGAATCCTGCAGGCAATGCGCTGTAGGCCTTTTCTGACATCCCAAGCTTCTCACTTGCAAGTTCAGCCGATGTAATGGAATCAAAATTAAATTTTTTATCCCCTTTGAAAAGCTCAGCATAACTGTTATCGTCCATACCAAGCTTATCCTTTGCCCAAGCCTTCTTTGTTACATTGTCATAAAAAATAGGGAAAATAGCAGATGAAATAACAAGGTTATATACGGAGTTGGCCCAATCATACATTACCCACCCTCTAATAATCTTCTTATTTCCTTTTTCCATATTACTCTACTCCTGCAAGATAATCTTCCAAATAATTAAAATATTCGGATAACTCTCCGTTTAATGTTGTTTCACTTCCCCTTGAAATGATCAAATCTTTGTCTTCGCCTAATAATGAAGGGATCACTTCCTTAATCAACTCACTTCCAAAATCTTCCGAAGCGTCCAAAGGCAATTCACAAGGCAAGTTATCAACTGCCATTATAGCAATCACACCGTCCTTTCTGAAATCATCTTCAGCCTCCGTTTGAGGATTGTATCCATAAATGGGAGCACCAATTGTGCTTGGACGAATTGTACAGGCCACCGCGCAATCTATATCACATGAGACATCAGCAACAACGGAAAGCCGAACATTGTCTTTCTTTAAGTCTTCACGGGTAATAATGTAATCCGCTTTATCACTCCAATAATGACAAGGAATATACATGTCAGCATGGCTCAAATACCTTGAGAATGTACACTTGAAATTTTCTGGATTCTTATAAAAATCTCCTTTATTGAAAGCGCTACCATCGCGGTTTGCGTAATAATCTTCCACTTCTAACTGTGTAAAAACAGGCCCGTCAAATTCTTGATTAATAAACTCTTCCGGTGACACTTCATTTATCGGAAGTGCATCTAAAACCTCTCTAGCTCCATGCCCTACCCGACCGAAGCCCGTTAAAATGATTTTCGTATTTACAGGAAGTTTCACTTTTTTCAATTCAAGCTCAACTTCTTTTCTATTCTCGCATTTATTCGCTGGCTTCAAATTGTACAAACCGTGTTTGGCTCCGTACGTTAAAAAACCATTGTAGCAACCTACAATCCCAGCATAGCGACCGAAGCCAATGACCCTTCTATTGTTCTTATCCTTAAGCGCTTCGTAATCGATCAATTGAATGTTCTTATCAATTACAGCTTGCAATAAATCTCTATTGTAAGGCTGCTTTTTAATCGTATGTGAGAAGAACATGAATTTTTTATTCGGAATCAAATCTTCGATATTCACTTCTTTCACTCCTATTACTATATCGCAATCTGTTAGATCTTCGGACATCGCAATGTTCAAGTTCATGTAAGACGCATCACTGTATGCTCGAATAGGACTCGGTTGCACAACAATTTCTAAGTTAGGATACACGTCAAGAAGAGAGCGGCATTGAATCGGAGTTAATGGCACACGCTTATCTGGCGGCACTTTTCCTTCTCTAATAACTCCTATTTTAATCTTATTCATAGTGTCAACTAGTTCAACGGTGCTTTTAATAAATACTGATCAATGAACTCTCTAACACATCCTTCTCCACCATTGAGAGACAGAATAATATCAGCTTCATTTTTAACTGATCCAACAGCATTTTTAGGACATACTGCAATCCCACAATTTTTCATTACCTCTAGATCATTGATGTCATCACCGATCATTGCAACGTTTTCTAATCCGATACTAAGCGCATCGCAAATTTCTTTTAGCGTTTCCATCTTAGGCACTCTGTTAACTGTACAGTGCTGAATCCCTAACATTTCTGCTCGTTTCTGAACGGCAACACCTTTAAATCCTGATGAAATAATTCCGACTTGGAAATTACTTTTCGTCAAGTGAATAATTGCCATTCCATCCTTTGTATTGAACTTTTTGAACTGATCTCCGGATTCTGTAAAATACATTCCTCCATCGGTCATAACACCGTCAACATCCAATACAAGAAGTTTTATTTTAGAAAGCTTCTTTGCTAATTCATTGGTTTTAAAAACGTTTTTAAAAATCAAAGCATTCAAATCAACTTCATACTCTTCGGCAATAGCTTCTAAATCGTAAACCGATAATTCAAGCGCATGTTCAACATCCAACTCAGAAAGGAATTCTTCGTAATCCAATCCAAATTTGCTACACAGCCCTTTTATATTCGCTTCTAAGTACATATAATGTTATATGATTTTGTAACCAACTGCTGCTGCAACAGGTTTCAATTGATTCAATAATTGTTTAAATTCTTCGTGATTCAGTTGCTGAGAAGCGTCAGACTTCGCAACACTTGGATCTCTGTGTGCTTCGATTAACAATCCATCAATTCCCATGGCAACACATGCTTTTGCAAGTACTGGAACGCCATAAGCGTAACCCATTGCGTGACTTGGATCAAGTACAATTGGCAAATTCGTGTGCTCTTGCAACCAAGCGACACCGCATAAATCCAATGTGAATCGTGTATTTGTTTCAAAGGTTCTTAATCCTCGTTCGCAAAGAATTACGTTTTCATTTCCTCCGGACAAGACAAATTCTGCTGCTTGGACAAATTCTTTCAAAGTACTTCCAAATCCTCTTTTGATTAAAACAGGTTTATGAGTTTTAGCACAAGCACGTAAAATCCCTTGATCGTACATGGCTTTCGCTCCAACTTGAATAACGTCTGAATATTCAATAACTTCATGAATATGCGATGCATCTCTCGCTTCCGTGATGACATTTAACCCAAACTCTTCGCGCATTTTCGCCAAAAGTTTAAGCCCATCCAATCCCATTCCTTGGAAAGAATAAGGACTCGTTCTTGGTTTATAACATCCACCGCGAAGTGTTGTCAATCCCATTCCAACAAGCAATTCAGCAGACTCTCTAATTTGATCTTCCGACTCAACTGAGCAAGGCCCACCAATTAACAATGTTGAATTTTGATTTCCACCAATTGTTACATTTCCGATGGTAACTTCTCGTTTTTCGGATCGGTATTCTTTAGAAGCCAATTGTATATCATTGTCAAACACCCACGATTCGTCTACTTCAGACTCGATTTCTACTGGAACAGTTTTCATTCCGCTTCCAGAGATCAGAACATTGGTATTGTTAGAAACCACATGAAACGCATTGATTTTTCCAGCGATTGCTTGAGCTCTTTCAGTGGTTGTATTTTCCTTAAGGTGTAAGATCATAATTCTCCTTTAATAAGGTTTACAAAAGTAACAATTCCCTTGGCATAACCGTCTTTATTCAACACGGGTAAATACAGAATAGGAAACCGAGACTTCTTTATTAGTTGCAGCATTTCAAGAACTGTTGCACCGTCTTGAATACATGTCGGAGTTTGATTTAATAGTTCAATAGGATTAATACTATTCAAATCATCTAGATGCTGTAAAAGACCTTTTCGTATATCCGCATTTGAAATCAACCCATCAAGTCTGCCTTCTTGATTCACAACCAAAGTAAACCCTAATTTGCCAATATCAATTGACTTTAAAGCCGTTTCCATCGAAAGATCAGATGCGTTTACAACTGGAGATTCGTTCAATGGAATCATGAAATCAGCGACGGAAAACTGTGATTCGACAGCTCTTTGCGTCAAATTCATCAATGCGTTTCCAATACTTGCTGCGTTAAACAGATACGATCCCGAAACAGAACTTGTCACGCCCATGTTCCGAAGAATAAAAGACACTTCAGCATTTACGCCTCCATCAACATGGATAGATTTCCCTGGGTATGAATTTCTAAACTCTCTGATTTTCGCAAAATTGACTGTATCGAACTTCCCTCCGCTTTGACCTGGAATTGTCGCCATAATCAAAATGAAATCGAAGTTTTTATAGTCTTCAAAAATCTGAACACTCGTTGGAGTTGTCACTGCGATTCCAAGCTTCCCTGTAACTTCAACGGGAATATTGAGCGGACTTTTTAAATCTTCGTATTGAAAAGTCACGTATTCAACGGGCGTTTCAATCAGCAGCGAATAGTATTTTTCCGGAGTATCCGTTATAATATGCAGGTCAACGGGGATATTGCAAAGCGTTCGGATTAATTTTATGTCTTCAAAAACAGAAACGTCATCATTGCAATCCACGTGTAAAAGATCTACTTGATGTTGCAGAAGGTCTTCAACCACTTCTCTTAGCGGTCTTTTCTTATCGCTATAAATTGATGCTGATATCTTCATTTATTGATTTTGATAATGGGTTTAAATTGGTCATCGCAGACAATCAGATCTACCTTATTCTTAATAAAAACACTGTTCTGCAGCATTCCATGAAGTTTCAATAAGGCTTTTCGATTTTTAAAGTTCATCTTTTGAGCCTCTTTAACATCTTTGGCAATAATATTGACGCGGTATCCTTTTTTTATTCTAGTAATTTGAATATGTTGCGGCTCAGTTAAAATGAGGTTGTTGTTTTTATAAAAAAGTACAAAATCAGACGCTAGAAGTTTGTCCTCGGCATTTGTATAAAAAACCGTCAAGTTCCCACCAACTACCTCGCTGCCAAAATCTTCTGAACAGCTAACGATAGTCGCCAATAAAAATAGAAAGTATAGTTTCTTCAATAATTCTAAGCTTAGCCGCTAAGATACTGATTAAGGTCTTTGGATTCAAATGAAGTTTACAAGGTTATTCACAATGGATCTTGGAGTTCTCCACGTAATTATTCGTACTTCTAAAAATCTTTATTTAAATTGATTCGCTATTTGAAATCTTAACACTATTTTGAGCACTCTTAATCAGAATAGATCTATGAATTCAGGAATTTCCATTAAAAATGAGGTCTATCAGGGTGCACATAACAAATCAAGTATGTTTGATCTTGAAACACCAACGGAATGGAACGGAAAATTAATTGTATTCATTCATGGTTATATGGGTTATAAAGACTGGGGCTGCTGGAACCTCATGCAAGCGTATTTTGTGGAAAACAATTACGGCTTTTTGAAATACAACGTGAGTCACAATGGAGGTACTCTCGACAATCCAATCGATTTTGAGGACTTGAATTCATTTGCAAACAATTCCTATTCAAAGGAGGTTTTGGACTTTGAGGCCATTTTAGAATTGATTCAGGAAAAATTTGACACAACTCCTGAAACACATCTGATTGGTCACTCCCGTGGTGGCGGAATTGCTTTGCTTCAATCTGAGAACAAACATATTTCCAAAATTTGTTCTTGGGCGGGAATCTCTTCCATTGCCCCGCGCTTTCCAAAAGGAGAGCTACTAGAACAATGGAAAACTGAGGGAATTCGATATTACCAGAACGGCAGAACCAAACAAGCAATGCCGCATCTCTTTGATCAATATTTGGATTATGTTTCAAACAAAGACCGATTGGACATTGAGTCGTATTGTAAATCAAGTAAAAAGCAAACGTTGGTCATTCATGGTGACAGCGACGCCTCCATTAAAATGATTGAAGGTGAATCGCTGGCGAATTGGCTCGGTGTTGAATTGACAATTGTAAAAAACACACAGCATACTTTTGACGCGTCGCAGCCTTGGAAAAGAACCTCGATGCCCGATGCATTAAAAGAAGCCTGTGAGCTAACGTTAGCATTTTTAAATACGTAAAAGTAGATCTATGGATAAGGAAAAATTGAGTCTATTGACAGAGCTAATCAAATTGGCTCGAACCGACAAGCAGCTCAGAGATGAGGAATTCAACTTTCTTCATGCTATAGCGCGACAATTAGAGATCTCTGATGCTGATTTCAAGGGATTGTTTGATCAATATATAGAGTTCACACCTCCTAAAAACGAATTGGATCGAATTGTTCAATTTCAGCGACTGATCCTAGTTATGAACGTTGACAAGATTGTTAGTGATGAGGAATTACTTCACATTCGCAACATTGGAATTCGAATGGGACTTCAGCCGAATGCTACCAACTCTCTACTTAGGTTGATGGGAGAATATGAAAATGGCGTAATTCCACCGGATAAATTAATTTCGGTTTTTCGCGCTCAGCACAATTAAAACGAAGGAAAGATCAATGGCCCGTTAGAGTGCGTTTCGAGCATGATCACCAGTACGATATCTGGTTTTTCACGTTCAATAATATCTTGTCTTAATCCTCCTCGCCATGAATCGTGAATATAAGTGATTGATTGAAAATGTTCATTCAAATACGGCATCATTGCTCTGGTAAACGAATCTCGTATAATTAAGCATTTTAAAGGCTTACCGTTTGGATTCACCTTAACAGTTTCAACTTGGAAAGCAGGGATTCCACCTTCCGATGTGTAACCTTTCTTTTTACCGGGTACTACCAATGAAGGCATTTTCCGTGTCAATTTCACAAAATTTTCTGGAAACTCATCAGTGAGGCTAATCATCCCGACCATATTGCCCTCTTTGACTTCTATCGAAACTGTATACTCATCAAGGGATTGAGGTTTTAATTCTGGGAAGTCCATCTCGACACGCTGCATGATGGTTTGATATCCTAAAAAAGCACCGTAATCTGTCCAATGATCGTCTGTTTTTTGGTAAAGAAGGTACGTGTCTTTCTTATGTTGCAATAAGGCTTCTTTCAGGCCGATCATATTAATCTTAGGGTCGGAATCAAGCCCCGTTAATTGATCGTAACGACTCGTTTTCCCTTTTTTAAATACTGTCCTTGGCAAATATTCAGGATACACATTCATTTTATTAGGAACGATCACCGTATAGTATTTTACGCCTTTTGCTTGACACCAATCGTTTCTTTGAATGAGTTCTTGTCTTACTTTCGCCAATTCATCTTTGTCGTATAAGAATGCATTTTCATAGTAGGTCTTTGATTTCGTGGCATAAAACCATCCATCCTTTCCAGCAGTAACAACTCCAGGCTTAGAAGACAAGCCAAAGACATTGAACTCACTTTTGTTCAAAAAGTCAATCAAATGGGTTCTTAGACTAAAATTGTCAGAATAATAAGTATTGTACTTTTCCGTATAGTTATCAAGCGTATTCACATCAAAAACAGGTTCTTCCGCCAACTCTCGGTTCTCTACTCTTACGATTTCATCGATAAATTGCATATAGCCATTCACCATCGGAAAAACTAGAATCAGGAAGAATACTAAGACCGTGAAATAGTTGATTGTTTTCTTTCCTCTCTCCATCAGAATCTGAAATAAATGAAAGGGTTGTACGTGTTTCCTGCCAAATACAAAATGGACAAAAGCAGCAATGAAAAGGCCACAATCGATTTCACGAAGTGCAATGCAACCGCCGAACCACCACTGTTCATTGTTGCTTTTAATTTGTCAACTATCCATCGACCAAACCCAAAAGCAAGGAACGTTGCAACGAGAAGAACGAAAACCGCCTTATTATTGAGAAATTCCATCGCGTATATTTTGAGGTCATTTTGCTCTCCCAAAAAGAACATTTTTCCAATAAATGCTTTTCCTGCTTCGAGCGTTTCAGATCTAAAAAGCACCCATCCAATCATTACAATCAACAAAGTATAGGCGATTCGAATTGGCTTATAAACAAAATTCAGGATTTTATCAAAACCTAACCTTTCGACCAAAAGAAACACTCCGTGGTAAACTCCCCAGATAACAAATGTCCAACTTGCACCATGCCAGAAACCTGTAAGCAAGAAAACGAGCATCAAATTCCGCAGCGTTAACAATTCTCCCTTTCGATTTCCTCCCAACGGAATGTATAAGTAATCTCTGAACCAAGTTGATAATGAAATGTGCCACCTTCTCCAGAAATCACGAATTGAATCAGCAATGTACGGCAGGTTGAAATTTTCCATGAAGTCAAACCCGAAAATTTTCCCTAAGCCAATTGCCATGTCCGAGTATCCGGAGAAATCGAAGTAGATTTGAAGTGTATAGCATGTAATCCCAAGCCAGGCTGCTCCTGTAGAAATATCATCGATATTTTGGCCAAAAATCATGTCAGCAAGATTACCCACGTAATTTGCGATTAAAATCTTTTTTGCAAAACCAATGATGAAGCGATGAACTCCTTGGGCGGCCTTACTCATCGAAAGCACTCGGTTCTTTAATTGATCTACAACGTCATTATACCGGACAATCGGCCCTGCTACGAGCTGTGGAAATAACGAAATATACAAGGCTAAATCCAAGAAATTTTTCTGAACAGGCGACGTTTTCCTGTAAACATCTACCAAATAGGATATCGCTTGAAATGTAAAAAAGGAAACGCCAATGGGAAGAATGATTTCTTTAAATTCAATAATCGAATGCCCAAATACAGAGCGTATTCCATTAAAATTATCAAGAAAGAAATTGGCGTATTTAAAATAAGCAAGCATTCCGAGGTTGACGGTAATCGCAATTCCCAACCGAACAGCCCGTTGTTTGCTCTCACCACTGGCTATTAAACGTCCAAACAAATAGTTCAGTAAAATGGAAACAACCAGGATTGATGTATGCGAAACGCTTCCCCACGCATAAAAATAAAGGCTAGCTAGAAGAAGGATTGCGTTGTGAAACCTCTTGTGAAGGACTCCAATAAAAAGGAGCACTACAGGCAAGAAAACAAACATGAAATACGCTGAGCTAAAAACCATTCGACGGCTAAAATAGTGCTTTTACATAATAAATCGCTTCTTTTCTTCTTCTGAAGGAATTACGCAATAGCCCTTTGAAAGTCTTTGCCTTCGTTTCGCTATAAAATCATAGCCCCAATCGGCAATAAATCGAGGGACAATCCATCCTAGGGCTAAGATCCGCTGGGGAAACTTAAAATACTTTGTCAACCGCTTTGCTCCAGAAGATTTTGAATAGAGCGTATCATTTTCAAAAAAGTAGAACGTGCTTAAGTTAGGAGCATCGAATCCCTTTTCTTTAAATAAATCTTGCGTAAATTTTGATTGAATGGCGGCAAACAAAACTTGCTTCGTTTTATCGTTTTTCAAGATAAAATTAACGCTTCGATTACAGAAGCCACAATCGCCGTCGTAAAAGACTATTTTTTTTGAGGACATTTAGAATAAAGATAGCAAGTTAATTATGAATTGTGTTGATATGGTCGGGTTGAATTAAGAATTATTTGACACGGTTGGTTTGAATTATAAATTATAAGTTAGGAGTTATGTTGACGTATTTGGTTTAAAAAACTGAGTGTAATAAGTTCGATAGGACGGTTCGATTAATTCATACTTTATAATTCATAACTTATAATTCCTCACCTCTAGTTCATACTTTATAATTCATAACTTATAATTCCTCACCTCTAGTTCATAATTTATAATTGGAACGGTATATTTGTATCACAAAAACCAGAATTATGAAAAACGTAGCAGTAGTTGGTGCAGGAACAATGGGGAACGGAATCGCTCATACATTCGCTCAATTTGGATATAATGTATCCCTTATCGATGTAGCGCAGGCGTCATTGGATAAAGGAATCGCAACAATCACTAAGAACTTAGACCGAATGGTGGCTAAGGAGAAAATTAGTGAAAATGACAAAAACGATACTCTAGGTCGTATTTCTACTTTTACCTCTATTCAAGAGGGTGTTAAAGGAATTGATTTAGTAGTTGAAGCTGCTACTGAAAATATCGACCTTAAACTTAAGATATTCAAAGACTTAGACGAAGCAACAGATTCGAATGTCATTCTTGCATCGAACACTTCTTCTATCTCAATTACAAAAATAGCAGCCGTAACGTCAAGACCTGATAAAGTAATCGGAATGCACTTTATGAATCCAGTTCCAATCATGAAATTGGTTGAAATCATTCGTGGTTATTCGACTTCTGACGAAGTAACGAACTTGATTATGGAGACATCGAAGAAACTGAATAAAGTTCCAGTTGAAGTAAATGATTATCCAGGATTTGTGGCAAACAGAATTCTTATGCCGATGATCAACGAAGCGATCATTACACTTCACGAAGGTGTTGCTGGAATTGAGGAAATTGATACCGTTATGAAACTTGGAATGGCGCATCCGATGGGGCCTTTACAATTGGCTGACTTTATTGGACTCGATGTTTGTTTGGCAATTATGGAAGTTTTGCACGACGGATTCGGAAATCCAAAATACGCTCCTTGTCCATTACTAGTTAATATGGTTATGGCTGGAAAGAAAGGAATTAAAAGTGGTGAAGGTTTCTACTCTTGGGGACACGGAACAAAGGATTTAATCGTTGCGGATAACTTCACAAAATAATTGTAACGATTCTTATTTGAAAGCGTTTTAGTCCCGACTAAAACGCTTTTTTTATACTCTTTAATTCTATGAACTATTTAATCGTCATTCTCCTTGTACTTTCTTTCAATGCGAATTCTCAAACCGGGAGTTTGATTTGCGATATTGACTTTGGGTATTATAATGAAGAGTTCGATACCTATAGTCTGAAACTGACATCAAAGAAGGAAACCTTGTACTTCAATAATATCGAAAATCACGATACGCTAAGAGGTATTGAGCAGGGTAAATACCAAGCAACATTCTATTGTTGTGACTCCGCGTATATTTTCAAGTACCCAATTTCTATTGATGGAAACGCAGTTAATAAAGTCGATTATTATGGTTCTTTTGAGATGAGGTCAGACAGACCACGCAACGATACACCTTCCTATCATTACAATCAATACAATCGCTCTCAGGGCTTAGGAAATTGGGGATATCAATTTGGGAGAGGGACAAAAGAATTGGAGGCCCCATCAAATATCCAACAAAACTATCAAATAAGGATGTTCGGAGGTTCAGACTACATCTTGGGAAAGTCACCCATTGGACTAGGTTTTGAATTTGGGTTGGAGTACAATCGTATTTTATTGAACAATTTAGATATTGCTAACCCGAGCATTACGCATCAAAGGCAACGGATGACTTATTTTAATTTTTCGACCGCCTACGTTACATCTATTTACATTAAAAAGAAAAAAATTCTTGACTTTGGAATAAGTTACCATCTTCCTTTAAGAGCTAAAGTTGTTCAAGTGAATGGAAATCAAAAGTCGTACACTAAGAACATCCATAATTTTAATGATCTCAGATTATTTGCGCATGCAGGTTTCATGTGGGGATTTGTTTTTGCTGAATACAGAACTGTACGATTTATTAAGGCCCCTTTTGATGATCTTCCAAAATTAAACCTCGGACTGCGGTTTAATGTTCCAAGTTCTTTCTACAATTGAATAGTAACGTCCGTATTGGGGGAATTCATCGTAAGAACAGTCCACTTTATCTAGAACACCTCAAACTTTAACACATATTGGATTTTAGGATCACTCCAATTGGCTTAAATACAGTAGTTTTGCACTGAATTTGAATTTTAAAGCCATGAAAAAGTTTATTTTATTTTCCTTTTCCTTAGTTGCATTCTCTTCATTTGCAAGTGTGGAAACAGAAGCGAACAAGGTTAATGGAAATCCAGAAAAAGGAGATTCTTTAACAACAGAAAAACCTGTAAAAGAACCTAGCTTTTTTGACACAGCTAATGTATACACATTGGACTGGAACAACAACGTGACATTTTGGTATCCTCAATTTAATTATTCAGATTCTTCAATTTTAAATTTTACGGACTCAACATTGAGCTATGCTTTCCCGGTTGAAAACAAAACAACATCTGGTTTTGGTCGTCGTCACAGCTCTCAGCATAAAGGAATTGACATTTCATTAAAAACGGGAGATACAGTTGTCTCTGCCTTTGATGGCAAAGTGAGGTACGCGAAATACAATTCAGGTGGATTCGGTTACCTTGTGATTGTTCGCCATGTAAATGGATTGGAAACATATTACGCACACCTTTCTAAGCTTAAAGTGAAGCCAAATCAAGTTGTTAAGGCAGGAGAATTAATTGGATTGGGCGGAAGTACCGGGCGTTCTTATTCGCCACACTTGCACTTTGAAGTTCGTTACAACCACCATGCATTTGATCCTGAGAAAATATTTGACTTGGAAAACTTCTGTTTAAAGCAAGAAGAAGCAATGGTTTGTGATTTGGTTTCTAAATCGAGAGGAAGTAATAAGGGACATGCGCACGGAAAGTCTGAGATTAGCACCGCGAACTTAAAAACAGGAACGGTTTATTCAATTAAGTCTGGAGACAGTTTAGGAAAAATTGCTAGAAAATATGGAACATCGGTTAGTACGCTTTGCAGACTAAATGGGATATCACAAAATACAATTCTTCAAATCGGACAAAAAATACGAGTTAAATAACACAGATGTAAGGCACTGAGACAAGCACCGTCAAAAATTATACGTTAGAGTATTATACGCTTTAATGAAACTAGAGAAAAAGGCAGATCATTTCACGATGGCTGCCTTTTGTTTTTTCTACTATTCACAGGCTTTGAAAAAAAATATAGGCATGTGTTTCCGCCCCCTAAATAGTCGGACAAGATTATACAAAAAAAACTGTAATCTTTATGAAAATGAAAAGAAATAGAGGCGTTTACTTCTGTAAGGTGACTCTTAATAATGGGCAAGTTAATGTTGAAAAAGTGATGAAGGAATAGTAGGTTTTGACTCAAGATTGATATCCAATTAAATAATAGGTTCCAACGATTTTTTTGACACCTACTTTGGGCATCTCTCTAATGTGGCGCACCGTAATCTTCTATTGTGCATAACTGAGGAGACGTCTACTCGATGAGCGGCTTTATTTCTATTTTACTCGTTATTATTTTAGTTCATTATTAATAATTATGGATTGCAATAATCGCAATACATAGGGTCTTCTTTTGTTTTATTAGATGGATACATTATCTCTTTTGAATATTCACAATGCTGACATTCATACACATGACTTAACGTTGATTTAGTTGGTAATCCACAGAGATTACATTCTAACCCTCTTTTTAAATTTGTAACGTCAAAACCCGGTGCATTACATTCTGGGCAGTTAGAATTTACCTTGGCTACTAATTTTTTGGCTGCATTTTTAATTACAGACATTCGGGTAGGGTTATACATTGCCCTCATATCTGTTTCTGCATAAACAGAATGGGACTCGCTAATAAGTTTTTTAAAGCTGTTTTTGAGTAAAGTTATATCTGTAATCCCCTTAATTATATGAGTGTTATCTTTCTCTGATTTACGAAGTATAAGTCCATGTGTTGGGAATTTAACAGCTTTTGCAAAGTCTAAAAGGTCTTTTTCGGTTTCAATTTCTTTACCATCAAAATTGGTTTCTAAACTTAATTCTCTAGCAATTATTTCTAAATTGTTTTTTTTGTCAATGAATATTAAAAATTCATCATCTGCCCTTGCAAAAAACATAGAGGGATGGGCACCAAAGGAACCTTCACTGGCAACACCCAAATCACAGTTACTTGCTTCCATAGCTAAAAGGCATTTTTTTCTAACAGTTGAAATTGGGTCAAGTTCTCTTTCAATTTCTCCTGAAAAAGTTCCTAAAGTATCTGTGTCAAAACTTTCATTTGTAAAGCAGGTGACTCCTAGAGATTTTTCTAGTAAGGGGGCAATTACCTTTTCCTTTTCATGTTTAGTAGCAATTACAAGCTTTCTATTTACAAATAATGAAGCGTTCATACAATTTATAGTAATTATTTTGCAGCTCTTTCTAGTCTGTCATTAATGGATTTACCTAATCCAATATCTGGAAACCTTTGTGCAACTATCATATCCAAATCTAAGTGGTCTAGTATGTGAAGTGAACTGTATAAATTTGAAGCAGCTTCTTTTAAATCTCTAGACTTTGATAAAATTTCTACGTGTTTAATATTAGAAGCCGTTATGCCCTCTGAAAAGCTTACCAAACCAATTGTTTTATCCTCATAATCTGTTATAAATTTATCAATGTCGTTTACGAGGTATGTTTTTGTTTTTGGCGAGTAGTGTTTGGCCAACATACCTGGTGCGTTGGGAGTTTTTTCTTCCCTTGTTTTTATGTTAATTTTCCCCACTACATTTTCAATTTCTTCTGTGGAGATAGCACCTAATCTATAAAGTATAGGTTCATTATTTTCAAAACCAATGATGGTAGATTCTAATCCGTTTTTACATTCTCCGCCTTCCAACACCATTTGTATAGAATTTTTAAAATAGCTTTCAACATGTAATGCCTTCGTTGGACTAATTCTATTAAACGGATTTGCACTAGGTGCAGCTAGCGGAAATGATAATTCTTTTAACAACGCTAAAGCCACTGGATGATTAGGGATTCTCACAGCAACAGTTTCTTTACCAGCTGTTATTAAATCTGGAATCGTAGCTTTTTTCTTTAGTACTAAAGTTAACGAACCAGGCCAAAAAGCGTCTGCAAGTAATTTCGCTTTAGGTGGAAACTCACTTACTATTTCATCCAATTGTTCAACAGAATGAAGATGTACAATTAAGGGATTGAACAATGGTCTTTGCTTTACTTCAAATATTTTACGAATGGCTTTGTCACTGTAAATATTTCCCGCCAACCCATAAACAGTCTCCGTTGGTATCGCTACTACATCTTCATTATTCAAGATTTCAATTGCTTGACTTATGTTATTTGAAATGATACTCATAGTTAGTTGTTGGTGAATGAGATAGGCATTCCAAAGCTATTTTCGTTAAAAACACCATTGTCATACACCAAATTTCCATTTACAAATGTCTGTTTGATTGCAGTTTGAAATGTAGTTCCTTCTAATGGTGACCAATTGCATTTGTACAAAAGATTGTCTTTAGAAACTGTCCATGGGCTCTCTAAGTCGACCAAAGTCAAATCTGCAAAATAGCCTTCTCGAATAAAACCTCTGTTGGTCATATTGTATAAAATTGATGGATTGTGGCACATTTTCTCCACTATTTTTTCTAGAGAAATCAAACCTTGTTTGTAAAACTCTAGCATACAATTAAGTGTGTGCTGCACCATTGGCGCTCCTGACATAGATTTAAAATAGGGTTGTTGCTTTTCATCTAAAGTATGCGGTGCGTGGTCAGTAGTTATAATGTCTATCCTATCATCAAGTAATGCTTTAAATAAACCTTGCCTGTCTTTTTCTGTTTTTATGGCTGGATTCCACTTAATGAGCATCCCAAGGCTGTCATAATCCTTGTCCGAAAACCATAAATGATGTACCGAAACTTCCGTGGTTATTTTTTTCTCTTTTAGAGGGATATCATTCTGAAAAAGGTGAACTTCTGCTTCTGTTGTTAAGTGTAGAATATGGAGTCGAGCATTGTGTTTCTTGGCTAATTCAATAGCACGTTTGGTGGCCTCATAGCAGCCTTCGACACTCCTGATAATAGGATGAAACTTTGCTGGAATATCCTCTCCATACTTTTCTCTAAAAGCCTGTTCATTTGCTTCTACAATTTCTTCTTTCTCTGAATGAATAGCGATAATTGATTTGCAGTTCGCAAAAAGCTTTTCCATTTTACTTGGACTATCAGCCAACAGGTTTCCTTTTTTAGTAAAATATAAGCCATCATCAGAAACTCCAATAAATTGGCTGGTATCCATCTCAATTACTTCATCAATATTATCTCCATTTACACCAAGAAAAAACGAATAGTTCGCTAAAGATTTTTTAGATGCAATCTCATATTTTTCGTTTAGGCTTTTAACTGTTAAAATATTCGGAACCGTATTGGGCATATCAATAAAAGAAGTTACGCCACCTGCTATTGCGGCTTTACTTTCGGTATACAAATCACCTTTGTATGTGAGTCCTGGATCCCTAAAATGGACTTGCCCGTCAATAATTCCTGGAAATAGGTGTTTGCCTGTCCCGTCAATTACTTTTGTATTTAGGTCATTATGCTGTCGTCCGATTTTTTGAATTACACCATT
>JBLHVW010000059.1:0-20389 GCA_047628775.1 Salibacteraceae bacterium
TGGAATTACGCCGAACAAAAAGCGTTGGAGAAACTAAATATTTTAGGATTATGAATTTGAAATTAGGAGTTATTTACGCAAAGCCTGTCGAAGTAAGGATTGGAATGCTCGAGAAAAGGATTAAAAGGTGGACAATCGTATTTGTTGTTTTTCTTTTGCTGAGCGGTCTAACAGCATTTCCAATTGAAAGTGAATTGTATCTTTTAAGCAGGTGGCTTGGTTCAGAATCTGTGTTGGGTGAGTGGATTTCGAATTGTTATTTCGCCGTAAAAAACTCGAATCATTCGTATCCATTTTTGGCCTACGGAACAGATTGGTTGGCCTTCGCTCATATTGTAATTGCGATCGCTTTCATTGGGCCTTTAAGAGATCCTGTCCGTAATATTTGGATCTATCAATTTGGAATGATCGCCTGTGTTTTAATTTTCCCCGTTGCGCTAATTATGGGTAACATTCGTGGGATTCCAGTTTTCTGGCAATTGGTGGATTGTAGCTTTGGCGTAATTGGATTTATCCCACTTTATCTTTGTTACAAATGGAGTCGGAAGCTGGAATTGCAATCCTTCCCTCTCAGTTCATGATTTACAGCTTTAAATAATTATTAATAATGAAAAAAACACAGCCATATTACCGCTCAGGAAGATTAATCTTTTGGGTCACTTTTCTAACAGCCTCCATTATTTTTGGCTTGTACTTTTTTACCGGAAATATAATTTATGCGCTCTATGGTTATTTCTTTTTCCTCTTCGCCGTTCCTGTAAACAGTATCATATTCATTATTCTAATCGTAAAATCAATTAAGGCTAACCAATCGAGAAAAATTAATCAAGACCTTGTCCTAATGTTGCTAAATATCCCCGTTGCCGTCTTTTATTTCTGGGTTGGTGTTTATTTTACTAGTGTAATGCGAATAACTATTGAAAACGCCACAGGGAACGACATCAAGAATGTTGAAATGATAGGCTGTGAAAATGAAGAGCTTAATATTTTGAAGAATGGAGAATCTAAAACTGTATGGATTGATATAAATGGAGATTGTTCAATATCTATGTCATACACGGATGTAATCGGAAAAATTCATAATGAAACTGTAGTTGGATATGTTACAAGCGGAATGGGAAAAAAAATCACTTATAACGTCGGAAATTGAGAAGCTGGTTGGTAAATAGATACCTATAACGAATAACTCATAATGGAATCTGGCGTCTTCGAAAACTCAAACCTACTTCAACTCCAATCCATACGGTACTTTCGGCTTAGCATACAAATAACCGTTCAAATAAACAATTAATGGCTCTTTCTGCCCCTCGTATTTGATCTCCCATTCGTCTAAAAGTCCAGCACCCATAGGACAGGATGGACAATCGAATTCACAACAACTTTTGATTCGGTTAAATGTTATTTTTTCACCATTAGGGCCGCACAACATGTTTAAGAAATCGTATTCATTGCTAACTGTTCCAACTTTAATAGCTGTTTCTGGCGTTGTACCATAGATTTGGTTTTTTGAAATCTTTTTCACTTTTAATTTTATTTCCTCGCCATCCGATTGTGCTGAAACATTCAGTGTTATAAAGAAGAGTAATAGTGATAAAACTGAAGTGCGGGTGAAAGACAAAGAAATCATGTTAGTTGAATTTGGGGTGATAGCTTGATTAAATATAGTAAATCCAGGAGGATTAAAACGTCAGTAATTATTCTCTTCGTATCCTTGAAGTCTTTAACTTATACAATAAAGAACCCTTTTTCAATCCAGTAAGAACGCCATTCTTGCCACCGATCAGAAACTACTTCAGGTACTAAGTTGTAGTGTTTTGTGAACTTTTCAAGTGCTTCTGCAATCGAAGCTTCTTTTTGAATCATTCCCAATAAGTTGAATTGCATTACATTGAGAGGAACGACATAAACTTGATAATTGGTTCTTAAGAAAGCCACATACGTGTCTTCCTGATTTTTAATTTCAGGTTCATCTCCAGCTGCAACTTCTTGATAGTACAAATTCACGGCAAATGGATACATGTGAAAAGAGAAGCATTTTTGAAATTGTAAAGAAGTATCGGAATCTAGGGCCGTTGCAAATTGATCGTTTTCACTTCCTTCTTGATCGAAGATGGTATAAAGGTCGAGTTCAAATTGTGCCATAGCAATCATAAAGTCAATCCACTTTTCAGGATTTTCTTTATCTGGGCGAATGGATTGAAGGAAGGCTGGGAATTTATCACCTAAATGCGCTAGGCTTGGATCAAATGATGGATATTCTTTGAGGTACATGCGACAAAACTCAACAAATAGATCATCGTCTAAAGTGTGCTCTAGAGCTTTGAACTGTTGACGCATACATTCGATCAAACGACCGTAATACGATTGTTGATAGATGTTTAAGCGCTGCTCAGGGCTTAAGGTTTTAGATGGCTCTACTAGCTCGTTAATAATTGTATTGTCTGAATTTGTGGCTGGATCAATTAAGGAGGATTGCATCCACGCTTGAACTTGAGCTAATGCTGTTTCTTCCATTATTTAATCGTGTATCGTTTCATTCATCATTGGATTCACTAGAAAATCAATTGGTGTTGATTGTACGTCCGATTGGTTGGCTGAACTTACTGAATTTACTAGGTCATTCACGGGACTTTCCATGAACAGTTTGGCTTTATTTAATTCATTCATGCATTCATCGAAAGAAGGAATGTTTCCATCCCATTCCAATAGGGTAGAGACGCCTCCTGTTTTCTTCCACGCCAAATGGAACAATTCCCAAACTTCATTGGTCACTTCACGATCATGCGTATCAATGATGTGTGTTCCGCAATTTTGATGACCCGCCAAATGCATTTGTACAATAGATTCGTGGGGTAATTTTTCAATGTATTCAACTGGGTCTAAGTTGTGATTGAAACAGCTTACAAATGTATTGTTTACGTCGAGCAATAGACCACAACCAGAGCGCTCGACCATTGCACTTAAAAAGTCAGCTTCGTGAATGTCCGATTGATTGAACGTCAAGTATGTACTTGGGTTTTCCATGATTAAAGGCCGTTGCAAATAATCTTGAACCTTCTGAATTCGGCTAACGATATGTGCTAATGTCTCTTCATTTAATGGGACTGGAAGTAAGTCGTGCGTATTCGCTCCTGCAACCCCCGTCCAGCATAAGTGATCACTGATCCATTTTGGGTGAATTTCTGTTGCCAGTTCCTTCAACGATTTTAGATAATCCATATTCAATGACTCCGTACTGCCAATTGACATTGAAACACCATGCATTACAATTGGATAGCGCTCTGCAATTTGATTTAAAATGTGCCGAGGTTTGCCTTTAGAATACATGAAGTTTTCCGAGATGATTTCAAACCAACCCACTTCAGGAGAATTTTCCAAAATATGCGAAAAATGAGGATGACGAAGCCCCAATCCCAGACCAAGATTTGGCAGGGATTGGATTGGGCTATCTGTCTTTTTTTTAGTTCTGTCGATCATTTATATACAGCTTCCTCCACCACTCAATCCACTTGAGCCACAAGCAACATAACTGCTTCCGAAGTTATCGTCGCTCGCTAAGTAAGCTTTACTTGGTCCGTGCGGTTGTGGTGAATCACCAACTTGACGATTTGCCTCATGCATTCTTTTTTCGAATATAGTACGTGCTCTTTGCCATACGCTTTTTCCCTTGTTCGGGCCTTCCGTAGAAAAGCGTTCCTGGTTGATTGGAACTGCACATGATCCTTGCCAAGAACAATTGTTCCCACCTGGTTTGTTTTGCTCGTCTTGAGTTCCATAAAGTCCACATCCACCTTGGTTGCGGCAATTGTTAAGTGTATGGCATGAATGTGCTTGTGCTGTCGCACAAACTCCCATTCCAGCGCAATCATTTGATCCTAAACGATCGTGTCCTTTGCATGCATTTAATCCCATGCATACGTGTAATTCTTTTGGGTTATCTATAACTGGGTTACTCATAATAATTTGTTTTAAAATTAAGCAAAACTTACTTTGTTGTCAACAACATGAACATCTGGAAGGTCTTGGATACGTTCCAATATTACTGGGCTTAATAACCCTGCTGTATGCGCATCTTTTGCCAATTTTACTAATTCATTTTTAGCCGATGCTTCACCTGCAAACATATAGTTTTCAAAACTCGGAGCGAGGTTACACGTTTTGCCTTGAGCGTCTGTGTATGTATTATAACGCATGTCTCCTAATATTTTATCAAGGATGAAAATCATTCCTTTGTGCATTCCAATGTAGAACATACTTGATTGTGCATGGCCTTGAAGTTCAAAACTCTTTTGAGTCATCCAAAGTAAATAAGAATAAACGGCATCACTTAACTTGACAATACTTTGATACTTCTCTGGGTATTTAGAGGTAACAGGGTTGTCAGGAGATTGAAATATAAACCTTTTCTTATCAGCCTCATCTAAGTCTAATTTAACAAAGTCGTCATGCAATGCTTTGAACTTATACCAGTGGCTATCTTCGTCATTGTATTTATTGTCTTCTTTGTGCGTGGTAGAGTCTCTGAAACCTTCTCCTTGCTCTGAAATTTCCTTAATTGCTTTAATAGCATCGGCTTTGGTACGAATTTGTATTAACCCTCCACTATCATCATTGTTTGGATATACAGCTGCATCAGCATCACGTTTTGAAGGATCATTTTTATCTACAGTGCCTTCAACATAATTCGCAGATTTTGGATATATCGTATCAACATTGTTCACTGCATAATAACCTTTCCCAGGACTTAACTGGCTTTCATGATTAGAATAATCTCTTTCTCCGGTTTTTTCAACTAAAGTCTGGATGTATTCGTAGAATTGTCCAAGTGTATCCCAATTATCTTTTTGTGCATCTTCTTTAGCGGGAGCAGGCTTTTCTATAGCAATGAATTTATCCAATTGCTCAATTGACATTTTACACAATCCAACTGAAAATCCTGATGAATGATGCTCTAAATTGGTTGGATATGAACCAGGAGATCTTCCATAAATTTGAGGTTCTCCACCTAGTGCTCTTAGGATATTACTTGATAGTGAAAGGTGAAGCATTTCTTCAACGGCAACACTCATTACGATTCCTCCAAGTTTATTAGCGAAGGTTGTAAGTTCAACAACCTTATCTTCGGATAAGCCTTTCGTGTCTGTTGGGACTCTAAGTATAGAATAGTAGGTGTATAGGTATATTGGAATTGTCGATAATTCAACATCAACTGCTGTCTGAAGATGTTTTTTCAGATCTTTCATTTGATCTGGTGTAATGGTACTTGAAGTGCTCATGGTTTAAATTTGTTTAGTCAATCGCAGTCATTTAGTATCTAAAAATAAATAGATTAAGAATATTGAATACGAATGTAGTTCACCCAAAACTACCGAATCCCACTTGATAATCCTACGCGTACATATGCGTAATAATTTACCGTATATGTGCGTAGTTGCATTGCTCTTTTATGATAAAACGAAAATGAATAAGCCCATTTTATTAGGCTATTAATCGCTTTAAAGTGTAGCTATAATTGTCATTTAGTGTATAAACCAATTGAATGTTTCTATTCTGCAACAAGTACCTGTTTTTACTTTGAATCATTATTAGTCAATCTCGAAGAGCTACATTACACGCATTAACTGTATTTATTCTGATGCTTCGAAATAACAATAAGCTTTCGTGATAATCAGGCTTATGGAAACTTAAAACCACTCTATTATGAAATATTACTTGTACACTTTTGGATTCGTTATTTGCGCAGCGACATTTATTAAATGTTCCATGAGTTCAGAATCCTTTGTTGCAGTTGATAGCTTTGCACCTCGACCAAGTGCATCTTTAACTTTAGTAGATGAGGTAGAGACAAATGAAACGTTTGAAGTAACAAATGTTTACGATTTGGATGATACTCTATTTCCAGTTCTAGAATTATTGTCAGCAGGTCAGACACCACTTCCGAATAGAAATTACTTGGCAGACACTGCCATCCAACCCGCGCATAATACGAGGGTATCGGATCCCTATTATTTATTGAACCCGAGTTTATCTTCCAAAGTTCCAGTTCACGTAAAACCGCATTCACGACTTGTTCTGACTGATGTAGAAGACAGAACGTTTTTTGATTATTTTGCATGGCAATCTTTTATCGGATTGGTGTGGCCATCAGATCCAAACAATAGAGGCGTTGCTGATCCTTCTGTTGTGACAGCTGCGGATTTCTTGACTTACAATACAAATGCTAAAAAGAACAACAACCCAGCTCCTGTTGTTTGGGAATCGTTTAGAACATTTGATGCTGCTTTTCCCCGTAATGCTAAGAATACTACGGCAACACCTGATTCTTGGGATGCAGTTCCATATACACGCCCCTTCGCATTGGATTTCACTTCTAAAAGTGAATTGGATGAAGCATCTTCATATCCATTGGTTGATCAAAACAGAGAATATGTGAGGTATAACCTCCAATTGAATGAAGTGATGTATGAATTTATCCGCCAAAACAAATGGTATTTAAAAGAGAACCTCCCAAAGTCACCTACACAAGCTACTTTACCACCACTTCCGATTGACACTGCCACAGGAAAAATAATTTCTGTTCAACAACCACAAACAAATACAATCATTACGCAGCCCGTAAATGGAAATTCAATCACTATAAAATCCTCATGGAGATTAATGATCACGGAAAAGGATCCTGCACGTCCATATAAACATGTTGATGATTTAACGCGTTACTTCGTTTCTGACGCAATGGTGAAGGATCCTATTACCAATGTCCCTTCGTTAAGAAAAGTGGGATTGGTAGGGATACATATTGTAGTTAAAACACCGCAATTTACACAAGGGGTTTGGTCGAGCTTCGAACATGTAGATAATGTCAAGCTTAATAAATCTGCTGAGATGTCTAAGTTGGTAACCCGCCCTTCTTTTAACAGTGGTGAGTCTGGTTTTCAAAGTGAAGGATTTTCATACAGGCCTGCATCTCTAGCCGCAGAGGGGGCTATGGCAGTTGAAGAAGCATTGCGAGTTCCCGTTGAAGTTAGTAGAATATATAAAATTCCTAACACGCCGGTTGGAACATCTCCAACATTGCCGGATGGACTTTCTACACAAGGGCTTAATAAAGCATATCAAAAATTATTGGAAGGAACAGTATGGGCAAACTATGAATTAGTGATCACCCAATGGCCAACGGATCCAACTTCATTTTATGCAAAACCATTTTTGACTCCTCGTGGACCTAAGCCAGCTGCAGATCAACCTTATGCGGTTCAAGCTGCTTATGAGAGAGCTCAGAATGAAGCGGAATTGGCGTATCCACGTTGGTCAGGATTGCCTGTTCCACAAACGGGGTGTTTAAATACGACTATGGAAACATATTCTCAAAACCCTGCTCCTGGTGCTCCCGATTTTGAGCAAGCTTCTTTAGAAAGTACAAGTTGTATGGGGTGTCATTATGATGCGTCTGATACAGATTTTAGTTGGGCGTTTAAATTACGAACGTATCCACAGAATCCTAAGAGTTATGGTTCTTTTCCGCAAGGTTTTGATCAGGGAAGAATTCATCAGGCAGATACGGATAGTTTAAGAAGCCCTGCGAATGTTAAATAGGAGAGGAGGAGCTATATTGAATCAATCAATATTAAAATCAGGATTTGAAATGAATTCGTAATCTGTTAATGATTTCAAGAAATTAATAAGATCAGCTTCCTGCTTCTTGTTTAGCTCAAAAGGCTGAATGATCTTACTTTGGTTTTTATTTCCTTTTCCACCTATCTTATAGTTCTCAATGACTTCTTGCAACGAAGAAAAACTACCGTCGTGCATATAAGGAGCCGTCAATTCAATGTTACGTAACGTTGGCACTTTGAATATTGCTCGATCCACTTCTTTCTCCGTTAATCGCATTCGGCCGGTGTCAATGTAGTTTTTGTAAAGCCCGTTATTTGTTAATGCATCGTTCGTGAAATCCGGTCCATTGTGGCATTTCGCGCAATACAATTCATCAAAAAACAATTTCTTTCCCCGCAATTGCGATCTCGTCAAAGCCGATTTTTCGCCGTTTACATAATGATCATACGCGGACTGATTACTAATAAGTGTTCGTTCAAATTCAGCAATAGAAGACGTCAAAACCTTGGCTGTGATTTCAGTACCGTATCCCTTTTGCGAAAGTTCTTTGTATTTGGGAATTTTATTGAGGCGGTCCACGGCGAGTAAAATGTGGAAATCGAATTCCTTGTGTTCTGAAATTGGAACGAGAACTTGCGCTTCGAGTGAAGGATTTACTCCATCCAAAAGAAGGTAGGGACGGTTTAAAACATTGGCTAGTGTTGGCGAATTCCGAGAACCTTCTTGATTTCGAATTCCAATAGTTTTTGGAAGTCCATCGGTGAATGCCAATTCTTGTTTATGGCAAATAGCACATGACATTGATGAATCCCTTGAAAGAATAGGATCGTAGAAGAGTTGTTTGCCCAATTCAATTTGAGCGGAAAGAGAATCTGCTTTGGAGTTATCAAACTGTTCAATAGAACGAGGGGCACCGTTTAGACGCCCCTTGCTGCTAATGAGTAGCATTGCGACGATAAATGTCGCAAAGAATAAACTCCACTTTTTCATTAATTATTTTTGAATAATAAATTTGAAAGACTCTTCCAAATTACCGTTTGAGAAAACAATAATATATGAACCTGAATCAAGTTCTTTACGAATGAAGTAGTTGCCTTCAAAATTGTGATCGTCACTTTCTAAAACAACAGCTCCAGTCATTGAATAGATCTTAATGTCAACATGATCCGTTGTTGCTAGGTTGTAAAAAATAGTTGGTGCGTAAGGCAATTCGTAGTTTGCATAAATTTCACTTTTCGCTTCCATTTTTTCGTCCAATGAAAGAACAGCTGCGTTAAACGTAAATACCGTTTCATCATTTGTGTTGTCTCCAACTTGAACATTGTTTGCACTCCCACTGTGGTCTGCACCAACTGAAACCAAGTTCAGGTTTTTGATCCAATCTGCTACGTTTACTTGAAACGGAAGTGTAATTGTTCCTCCAGTTGCGTTAATTCCAGTAAATGAATTCACAGCAGTAAGTAATGGATCACCAATTCCACTCAATCCAAAATACTTGTTCGGCGTACCGTCCCCGTTATCATCAACCAATCCTTCAAATACCCAGAAGAAGTATCCAGAGGGCCAGCTCCAATCCATTGATGGTGATTGAGAGGACAATGGATGACCAGATGGCCAACTGCTTGTTCCCATGTGATTGGTTGCATAATCAACTCCCAAATCAAAATTAATACCTTCTAAGTTCGTTACAGCTTCGTTTCCTAAAGTGTAATTTGAGATGTTACCACTTCCTAAAATATAAGTGTCAGGCATTGTTGTAATCGTTCCGCCATCGTGAGTGATTTCAAATCCGCTCAAGTAATATTGAACACGCGTTAAACTAACTGCAGTGCCGTTAAGGTCATACGTAGTGCCGTAGGAAAAAGGAGCGCCTTCAAAATGATGCTCAAGAGTCATATTAATATCCGTTTGAGCAAATGATAGTCCAGAGGACAATAAAAGCACTCCAAATATTGATTTTTTTGAATTGAATAATATTGAAAGATTCATTGTTGTTGTTTTATGTTATTATTTAATAATAGTTATTCTTTTGATACAATTGAATTATGTGATTGAATATTTCACAACATAAGAGTCCGTGGCAAGGATTCTTAAGTCTACTTCAAATATATTTCTTCTTTCTTAAGAATCCTTTAAAATGGATCAGAATAATCTGGATTATTCAAAAATGTATTATCGGTTAAGGTCTTTAAAAAATTGATCAAATCCTCTTTTTCTAATGCATCAAGCATTAACCCTGTTGAAGTTGTCCCCAATAATGCAGGATCTACAGTCGACGAGTTTTGTACATTAGAATTGTAATGATCTACGACCTCTTCTAATGTTTGAAATCTTCCATCGTGCATGTAAGGTTGTGTGACTTCAATGTTTCTTAGTGAAGTGACCTTAAATTTTGCTCTGTCTGCAACATTATTTGTCGCATCCTCTCTTCCAAAATCTACAAAACCTGCATCCGTATCAAGTCCATTATTCATGTATAGATCATTTTCGAAATTATTTCCAGCATGACAATGAGCACAATCAGCGCCTGAAATGTTAGGGAAAAATTCGTTGTATTCACCAAAGAACAATACCCTTCCTCTTTCTTCACTATCCGTTAAGGTAACAAGTCCAGCAAGGTATCTGTCGTATTTCGAATCGTCTGAAATAATTGACATCATAAAGTTTTCCAAGGCCAAGGAAATTTTTAACGCCGTTATTTCTTCAGATCCAAACGCTAGAATGAACTGATCTCCGTAGCCCTTGTTTGTTAATTTCACAATCACATTTGGCAGAGTTTCATTCATTTCTAATGGGTTCTCAATTGGTCCCAATGCCTGATCTCTCAATAAATGTGCTCTACCGTCCCAGAAAAATTCATTTTCATGCCATGCCATGTTAAAAATTGCCATAGCTTGTCTTCCTCCCAACGCACCGCTAACTCCTTCAGAAAATTGATTTATGTCAGAAAAAGCATTCTCTTGATTATGACAACTTGCGCAGTTTATTGTTCCGTCTAAAGACATAGACTTTTCATAGAAAAGCATTCTTCCCAAATTAACTTTCTCAACCGTCAATGGATTGTCTGATGGTAAATTAGGTACGGGTAGTGTATTGTTAATAATGTTCAATACAAGCGGTGTGTCGTCGTAAACGGCAACAGACCCCTTGTCCTTCTTACACCCAATCATAACTGCGAAGAGCAATAGGATGGGCAATAGTAATTTTACTTTCATCTTATTATTGAATTACTACTCGTTTGGTTGAAGCAACCGAAGAGTTCGTTAATAACTGTACGAAATAGGTACCCGAAGTAGCGATTTTAATTTCTAGACTTTTTAGGTTGCCATAATGGACGCGAGATACTTCTTTACCTAATAAATCTGTAATTAAAATTTCATCTATTGTTACATCGGAATCAACTGAAACTACAACTTTACCGCCGTTCGATGGATTGGGAAACAATCCCCATTGAATCTCAGAATCTAGATCATCCGTACTGGTAAAAAGAGGGAGAACACTTTGTGAGAATACAAAATCCCTAAAGTTTTCCAAAGCTGTTAAATCATCTCCATCAACTCCGTGTGCTATTGCGCCATTCGAAAGGTCAATACCTTCAACACCTTTTGTGTAATCTGCGTCCAAAGCAATAATCAAATCTCCGTTTGCCATTTCTCCGACAGCACTGACTGTAGTTTCGAAGTAGTTATTGTTTCCAAGGGCATGCAATTGAAACGCTTGTGAGAAATTGACTCCTCCAACTCCTTCATAAACTAAAAATCTGTAACCAGATGCCCAACCCCAATGCATTGAAGGTGATTTAGGCCCTAACGGGTGCGATATAGGATACAATGAAGGATCCGCATTATTTATAGGAGTATGCACACCGATATGAAATTTGACAGCTTCAACATCGGTAATGTTAAGGGTTCCCAATTCAATCGTGGAGAACGTTCCGTCTGCTGCACTTATTAAGGCAACTGTATCATCGCTAATTGTAGTTGTTTGACCGCCATCGTGGATTACAGAAATCCTCGTCATGTAGTATTGAATACGAGTTACTTGATAATCTTGTGCTAAATTATTCTGAGCCGTACTGTTCATTTGAAACAGCTGAGTACCCAGCGTATGGTAAATTCTAATAGTTGTGTTTACTTGCGCATTTATTGAAAATGATGCGCACAACAATAGTGCTAGCGTAATGTTTTTCATGATTTATTTTTTAGGACGTTCATATTTACAGCATCCGTGTAGGTTGTCGTACACTTTGTCTTTAGCGCGATGAGAGTCGCTGTCATAACCAACATCTGCAATTTTTTGTTTGATTTGTTCCAATGTGATTAATTCCGAATCGAAGGAAACCGTCATTTTATCATTCTTCGGATTCCAATTGGCTTCTTCAATGCCTTTAACTCCATCCAAAGAACCTTCGATCGTTTTTTTACACATTCCACAATTTCCGTAAACGGTAAATTTTTCTGTTTTTAATTTGTCAGTATCAATGCCCGAGGAACACGATATTGTCAATATAGCTGCAAGTATAAATAAGATATTGTTTTTCATTTTGATTTGTTTTTTTCTATAAAATAATGGGCACAACTCCTTCTTAATCCTAATGGAAAAAGGGTTTAGCGAATAGAAAAAATCAAATGATAAATGCCTGGTGGATCAGGTAAATGTTCCCGGTTTTCCTTGTTTCAGAGGGGGGAACATGAAGTTTGTTAGGAACCAAAGGAATGAATAGTACTTCCTTTGTGTGATTGAAAAACTGTAGAATGTCAATTTCGATGGCAGAAACGACAATATCAATGGATTGACCGTTTTCGCTTGCATCATTTTTAAAAGAAAGCGATTTGTTGTAACAACAGGGCTTTTGAGAAAAATGACTACTTGAGTTTGATTTGATTTCTTTAGAAAGTTCGAGTTTCTGGCAACACGGAGGAAGCTCTTTATTTTCAGACTTCAGCCTCTTCGCCATTTGATCGCAGGCTTCTGCTTTCGAAAAGAGGGACCAAGATTGAGCTTCGTCACCACAATAGTGTGTATCTATTGCAAAGCAAGCTGATGTTGTAAACATCAACAAGGCTAAAAAGGACACTATGAAACGCTGAAGTATTTTCAATTCAATCAAAGATAAGGAAATAGTTTTAATGGAATAAATCCGATTCTTAGCGTTCTTGAAATCCTATTTTGAATATTTCATGGTTTAAAATGATTGGGATTCATTTGGACTTACAACAGTAAAAAGGAAACTAGATCAAGATCATGCTGCTGGTTGAGCTAGCATACTCAAGTCTCTATCCGAGTGGAAATTATTTTTTTTTAATGCGCGTATTTTCAACTTCCGTATACCAAACCTTGATAACCGTATTTTCAGAATTTTTTATTTCACAAAAAGAATTTTTAAACGTTTTTTTAGCTGAAAAAGTTTTGTTAACAACAAATGTTGTAGTTTTACAGCGTGAAACGTTTGTTGTCTAAATATATTTCAGCAGTATTATTGCTTTGTTTGGTAATTCAAGTTGCTCCATTAAGTTTGCTTCATTCCCATGAAGATCACTTAACGGAAGTTGCGCATGATACCCATTCAATCGATGATGCCGATGCTGAATATATAGATTGTACACATCATGATTCGGCAGAAAATGAGTGCAACGTTTGTAAAGCTCAGCAGTCGTTAAACAATCAAACCTACACACTTGGTGAGCAAGGTAGCAACTTCAATTTCACAGGGCAGTCCTCTGTTTTGCTCAATTTAGAGGCATCCATTGATGATCACCTCATAAAAAGTACTTCAGGCCGAGGACCCCCATTGGCCTAATTCCGGCATCATTACATTCGATAAAATTCATGTAACAGCATCATTTTGATCAGTTTAACAAACAGGTCAGTTTGATTGCCCTCTTGTTTTAGTCAAAAAGAACATATTGAGGCTTACGAATTTTTATTGATTCGTTTATCGTTGTAATGAGCAACATTCGTTGGGTTAAAACCAACGTTCCAATTACATTTTACATTTTTTTAGACGCATTTTATGCAAAGATCAATGCAATTCATTGTTTTGCTTATCGTAACATTATCGGTTTCTCCATTGATAGCTCAGGATTCATGTTCTTATCAGTTGTCAGGTTATGTGATTGATGAACACGATCGTTCACCGTTAGCCAATTCTAAGGTGTATATCAAAGAACCAAGAAGAGGAGTTTTTGCCGACTCAATGGGATATTTTGTGTTTCCAGGTTTGTGTTCAGGAACTTATGAATTCTACTGCAAGCACGTTGGTTGCGATGCCGTAAAAAAAACGATAACGATTCAAGGAAATACAGAAGGAAATTTCTATCCAGAACATCATGTTGATTTTGATGCTGTCAATGTAATCGCATCGAAAACGAGTGAAGAGGTTTCTTTAGCGACAAGGAAACTATCAGAGAAAGACAAAAATGAGACAAAAGGACTTTCGCTCGGAGACGGTTTAATGCGCATAAATGGTGTCAGGAAACTATCAACGGGAAACAACATCTCGAAACCAGTGATTCACGGACTTCATAGCAATAGAATTCTCATTTTGAACAACGGTGTAAGACAGGAAGGTCAGCAATGGGGAAATGAGCATGCACCAGAAATCGATCCATTTATTGCTGACGAGCTGGCAGTTGTAAAAGGAGCGAATGGAGTTCGTTACGGTCCTGACGCAATCGGAGGAGTCGTGCTTGTTAATCCAAAAGAATTGAGAAAAACACCCGGTATTGGAGGGGAGTTGAATTTAGTAGGATTGAGCAATGGTTTACAAGGAAATGCATCGGCAACCTTAGATGGAAATTTAAGTAAATTCCCTGCCATTAGTTGGCGCTTGCAAGGAACTTTCAAACGCGGAGGCAATGCGAAAACTCCTGATTACTATTTAAAAAATACTGGATCAAAGGAATACAATTTTTCCTATGCACTTGCTTACAATAAACCGAAGTATGGAATTGATTTTTTCTACAGTCAATTTAATACAGATATCGGTATTTTTTCCGCAGCGCACATTGGAAATATCACCGATCTTCAGCAAGCTTTTGAGGCAGAGGAACCGCTGGAATCAGCAGGTTTTACATACGACATTGATCGACCAAGACAGCACATCGAGCACGAATTGTTTAAGACCAAAGGATATCTTAGAACTGGAAAGAAAGGTAAAATTTCACTGACGTATGCAAGACAGTACAACAAACGCCTAGAATATGACAAGCATGCACCACTGAATGATTCGCTTGCTAATTTAAACCTACCGGCTCTTCAATTTGAATTAACCACACATACGGCTGAAATCGTATGGGAACACATTCGAATGAAATCGTTTAAAGGAAGTGTTGGCGTCAACGGGACTTACCAAGAAAACACTTACAACGGGCGGTTTTTCATCCCTAACTTCCAGAAAATAGGAGCCGGAATATTCTGGATCGAGAGCTGGAAGCCCAAAGCATCAAAACTGGAAATTGAAAGCGGTGTAAGGTTTGACAATATATATCAACGCGTGTACATGTGGAAAGATGAAACCATTGTTTCTCCTGCTCAGAATTACATGAATATGAGTGGTACCATCGGAGCGATTTACAAAGTGAATAAACGGTTGATTCTTCGTTCCAATTTAGGAACTGCTTGGAGGCCTCCAAACATTAATGAATTGTATAGCAATGGACTTCATCATGGTGCCGCATCGATAGAAATTGGAGATTCCACGCTTTTAACAGAGAAGGCGGTCAATGTAAGTGCTACAGTTGAATATTCAGGGAAGCGACTTTCGGTAGTACTCGATGCGTATTACAATGTCATTAACGATTTCATCTACTTAAAACCTACGTTGGTTCCAACAGTAACCATTAAAGGTGCATTTCCAACATTTGTTCATGATCAAGTGGACGCTCACTTGAGAGGGCTCGACTTTACCTTAAGCTATGCTCTCACCAAAGAGTTTAAGGTGATTTCGAAAGCTTCAATTTTACGTGCATTTAACCAAACATCGCGTCAACATTTGGTAATGATGCCGGCGGATCGCTTTGAAAATTCATTGGAGTATAACTTTAAAGATGGAAAAAAAGTAGAAAACGCTTATGTTTCGCTCTCGGTAACTTCTGTGTTAAAACAATCGCGCGTTCCTGAGAATAGCGACTTCGTAAATCCGCCCGAAGGATATACCGTATTGAACTTCGCAGCAGGCATTGACATTCCGCTAAATGCGAATAGTATCTCCCTTGGTATTAGCGCCAATAACCTTCTTAATGTGCGTTACCGAGATTATATGAATCGCTTCCGCTATTTCGCTGATGAAATGGGAAGAAATATTTCCGTAAGGGCGACGATTCCCTTTGCATTATTTTCACCAAAATCAATACACAACTAATAATTATTTAATGAAAATGAAAATGAAAACAAACATGAAAACAAAAACAAAAGCAAACATGAAAACAAAAACAAACATGAGAACAATAGCCCTTTTAGGATTGACGTGCATCGCTGCTTTGAGCAGTTGCAAGAAAGACGACGACCTTGTCACAGTTCCTCAACCGATCGCTAATGAAGTAGAGGTTATAACAACCGTGACGCTTCAATTTACTGATGCAGCAGGGATTCAGCCTGACGTAACCGCTACGTTCCGCGATCCAGATGGTGACGGTGGACTGAACTATGATATTTTCGATACCATCAGGTTGCAGAATAATACTGTTTATAACGCAAGTATTCTTCTACTGAATGAAATAGTAAGTCCTGCTGATACAATTTCGAATGAAGTTTTGGAGGAAGATGATGAGCACTTGTTCTGTTTTACTCCTTCTTTTGCGAACTTATCAATTGTACGGACAGATACAGATGGGGTATTTGAAGTTGGTTTGCAAAGCCAATGGACGGTTGGAAATGTTGGAAATGGTACAACACAAATTGTGCTTAAACATCAACCCGGTATTAAAGATGGGACGTGTGCTCCAGGCGAAACAGATATAGATGTCACATTTGTAACAGAAATTCAATAATCAAAACAATAAACTACATTAACATGATAAAGTATTCTAAAATAATCATAGCCGTTTTTTCTATCGCAGTGTTAGTAGCATCCTGCAATAAAACGAAATCTACTTCCAGACGCTTGATGAAAGCAGGCGAATGGAATGTAACTGAGTTGTCCGTAGATGGAGTAAACCAAGAAGAATTACCACATTGGGTGATTGGTGATTGCGACATCTACGAAGAGTCGTGTATAGGTTCTTGGCAAAATGACGAAGGCGGAGCAACGGACTTTGTCTGGCAAGTTACAAACGAGGGAGGCTCATTCATTGTTTCTCGACAAGGTCCAAATGAAGGATTGGAACACGCGGATGAAGAAATGGCGACGCAATGTTTTGAATTCAGTGGCACGTATGAAATCGCAGAGAATGAGAAAACGATGATGAAATTTACAAGTTCAACTATTGAAGCATTCTCTGGTCAATCTGTGATCATTACTATCGAAAAAAAATAGGTGGCACCCCCCTTGAATTTGTAAAAATTCAAGGAATGAATCGTCTGCTCAATCTAAGTAGCTTGCCCTTAGGAATGACTGAAATAAAAAACGGAAGTTCATTTTTGAACTTCCGTTTTTCGTACCCGGAATGGGAGTCGAACCCACACGTCCTAGGACACACGCCCCTCAAGCGTGCACGTCTACCAATTCCGCCACCCGGGTATTATAAGTGATCCTTGGATGTTTACCACCCAAAAGATTGGTGGTGCAAATATAAACGTTACTTCTCAATAACACCGCGTCAATCCATAAAAAAAGGAATCACCACTCGATAATCCCTTTTCAATATTGTATATCGCTTATTTACGACTAGATAACTCATGATTAATATCAAAGTTGATCTTGGAAACTTGTATAAATAGCAACAAAAATAAGTGCTTTTTGTAAATCCTCTTCCAAGCCAGTCATGTCCATATCAAAGGCCCATTGCTCGAAATTGTTGGAGAAAATCGTTCTGATGGTTCCGTCTATTTCACCCGAAACATCCCAGCGCTCATTATCATTAATAAATGTTGTGTTGATCGTGATCGTTTTGTCGTAACCTCTGATTTCCCAACTGTTGAAATCATTTGGGAAGGATGTTCTCAGTGTAACATCTCCTATTTCCCAGCTGTCCCAATCGTTACTGAAAGTCGTTCTGATTGTTGTCGATCCACAGGTCCAATTGTCCCAATCATTTTGAAAACCAGTCCGGAATGAATAGTTGTTGTACGTCCAATTTGAAAAATCACCTGTGAATACTGTTCGTGCCCGCTGAGCGTTCGTTGTTGAGGCGCATAAAAGGAATGCCGATATAAATAGGATTGATTTTAACATTACATGATCACGTTTGTTTCCTTATCAAAACGCTTGTAGGAAATGACAACTGTAATAACAGCAAGTCCTATCATTACACTGAAACTCAGCAATAACAAACCAATATCCAGCGTTCCTGCAATAAGTTCTTTTGTTGCCAAAACAACATTGACAACAGGGATTGAAGCCGTTGTTGCGTTCAATTCAACACCAGGGAAGAATCCAACCATTGCGGGTAAAATCATCACAATATTCAAAGGCGTAATGATACTTTGAGCCTCTTTGAAGCTTTTCGCGTAAACAGCAATTGGAATCATAACACCCGCAAAGAAGACCGTTAATGGAAGTAACAAGGCATACAAGAGCAAGATGAATTTGAAATTCAAAATGCTGTGAATCACATTCAATAATTCTTGATTATCGACAATGTCTAATACTTCGATGGATAAGAATAGGCCGAGTAGGGCACAGGAGGCGGCGAGTAGTCCTGAAAGTACGACAACGCCCATTTTACCAAATAGAATTTGCCATCTCAATACAGGAGTCGTTAATAGTGTTTCAATTGTTCCACGTTCTTTTTCTCCTGTAAACAAGTCGATGGCAGGATACATACAGCCAATAAATCCAAAGGCAATGAAAATGTAAGGCAAAATACCACCGGCCAATTTCCCAATCATTTCTTTGTTTGAAGCGATGTTGTTATAGCTCGTTTCAAGTGGTCTTAATTCAGATTCTTTCAGATCCATAGCAATGTAGCGTTCTTGAGTCGCAATGCCTTCAATAGCGCTCATGTACAATTCAGCACGGTCTTTTATTCCCATGTCAGTCGCATTGAAATAAATGGCAACAGGCGCCGGATGCTTGTCTTCCATGAATTGTTTGAAATCTGAAACGAAGTACATTCCAATTTGAACAGAATCCAATTCGATAGCTTCAATCATAGCCAAAGTATCCTTGTAAAAGACGAGTTCCTTTTTTCCCATTTCGTTGGGAAGGGCCTCCAATTGATTTATAACGTAATTGTCTTTGTTTCCAACGATACCAATCTTAACTGTTTTTTTTGCCGCCTCTTCAGTAAATGAAGCTGAAATCCCAACAAATACGTTAAGGATAATAGGGAAAATTAGAATTGGAATCACCAACATCATTATGAGCGTTCGTTTGTCACGAAGCGTATCCTTGAGTTCCTTTTTGAATATTGTAAATATCATGATTAAGCTTCTTTAAGTTGAGAGGATGCATTAATGATTCGGATAAATTCGGCCGTCAAGTTTTCTGCTTGCATTTGACCTTTAAATTCATCCATCGTTCCGTCGAATAACATTTTTCCTTTGTGGATAATTGCCATATCGTCGCAGAGTAAATCAACTTCACTCATAATGTGACTTGAAAAGATGACCGTTTTTCCCTCGTCCTTACAATCGCGAATTAATTTGATGATATTCTCAGCTGTAATCACATCCAATCCACTTGTAGGTTCATCAAATACAACCACTTCTGGATTGTGAATCATCGTTCTGCAAATCGAAACTTTTTGTTTCATCCCAGTTGAAAGCTTTCCAATTCTTTTCCCTTTGAAGTCGTGCATGTCGAGCAGCGTGTACAATCGATCTTTGCGTTCTTCAAAATCAGATTTAGAAATGCCGTACAAATCAGCGAAGTATTTAATCACCTCATCCGGCGTCAATCTTGCGTAAAGTCCAGTGGAACCTGTTAAGAAACCGATTTTCCTTCGTGCTTCTTGCGGATTTGCAATGGCATCAACTCCAGCAATATTAATTGAACCCGAAGTAGGTTTAAATATTGTTGAAAGCATTCGAAGTGTTGTCGTTTTTCCTGCTCCGTTTGGGCCCAATAACGAAAACACTCTTCCCGGTTCGCATTTGAAGCTAATCCCGTCAACAGCGACAGCATTACTATCTTTGGTGTTGAGTTCTTTCCGTTGTTGTTTGGAAAGAATAAATTCCTTTCTTAAATCTGAAACTTCAATCATTAATCAAATTGTTTGGTGTAAATCTAGGGATTGTCAGTGATTTATCTATATTTAATCCATGGCATACGACGAATACGTGGAGGAACGGATAAATAACGTTTTAAACGAACGAAAGATTCAATTCGATGCTCGAAAAATGATGGGAGGACTTTGCTATATGATCGACGATAAAATGTGTTTCGGAATCATTAAAAGTGATTTAATGGCCCGAGTTGGAGTAGATGCGTATGATGAATTAATCGAACGAGAAGGAGCCAGACCGATGGATTTCACAAAACGCCCAATGAAAGGTTATATCTTTGTTGCCCCAGAAGGTTTAGATTTTCAATCCGATCTCGAATTTTGGATTCAAAAAGCCTTAGATTTCAATCCAATGGCCGTTGCAAGTAAAAGCAAGAAAAAGAAAAAATGATTCTTAAAGGACTAAATCTTAATTGGAAGTCGTTTCTTGTTTTGTTGTTGATTTTTTC
>JBLHVW010000060.1:0-20255 GCA_047628775.1 Salibacteraceae bacterium
AAATTATCTATTCGATCATGAAGAACCCCATAATTACTAAACGATGTGACGTAAGCGCCTAATATAGTGACTAACGCAAAAAGCATATTCTGTTTTTAATTAGAGAACCGAATTGTTACGCTCAATTGATTACCTTTGAAAGGTGAGAATACTCTATCTTATAATAACAATTTTCATTATTTCCGGTCATTCTAGGGCGCAATCCCCAAGTTTCACAAACTTCTCAACAAAAGACGGTTTATCTAGCGCTCAAGTTTACAGTATCTTTCAAGATATAAATGGCGATATTCTTTTTGCCACAGACCGAGGAATCACACAGTACAATGGCTATAATTTCGAAACCTTCTCAACTTCAGACGGCCTTACAAACACAACTGTTTTCGACTTTTTCCCACAACCTAATGGTGAGGTTTGGTGTTCGACAATAGACAATAGTTGGTTCCTATTTAAAAACGGAACAACTCTGTTTAGACCATACCAAAATAACAAGTTAATACAGAAAGAATCTCGAGGAGGATTAGCAGAAGACCTATGGATCAATAACGACGACATATACATCGGTTTTAATGATCATACCGACTATTTACACATTAATTCAAACACCCAAGAAGTAGTTCATCCAATTTCAATTCCTCAGGGAAAAATGAAACCTGACTCCATAGAGGCAGTTTTCGTATTCAAAAATCATCGTGTATTTAAATACCATCAATTTATGAGCGCGATCAGAGCTGAATGGACCAATCAAACAACGAGACGAGTCGCTCAAGACTATAGTAAGAGTGGTTACAAAAAATCAGCATTTATTAATGGAAAATTCATTTTTACCACCAATACAACACTTCTTATCTCGAGCGAACAAGCAGATAGAACTGAAATAATCATAGAATCAAAAATTATTGGACTTGGAAAACTAGACGATAAGCACTTTTGGATTGGTCTCTTAGAGGGAGGCGTTCGAATATTTGACATGCAAGGGAATGAAATTCAACAATGGCTGACCGAAAATTCACCAACAGATTTAATAAAAGACAAAGATGGCGGCATCTGGGTTTCAACGCTCGATAATGGAGTTTTTTACGCTCAAAATGACTATATAACTCAATATCAGATCGATGAAAATGACTTTATACTAAGTATTTCACCGGGCATAAATAATGCACCACTTATTTCAACATTATCGAATCATTACCAAGTCTACGAGAAACAATTTAATCTACTCAGTTTAGACCCTACCACAAGCAGCCAAAGAGTATTCTATAATTTCCAAAGTAGCAAGTACATCTCTTCAATTAATTCATACTTTATCAAAAACAAAAGAATCCAGACCGGAAAAGCCGGCATCATCGACTTCTCTGAAAACAATGAATTAAAACCCTTGATTGCTGGTCCATTTGCATTCTACACTTATAGCAAAGGGCAATACCGTGGCGTACTCCTTAAGACTAGACTGAAAGCTATTGAACATGCAAACGATGGAGTTTTATACGGAGGATACTTCGGCCTGCATTACTACTCATTCAAAACATCATCAACAACAAAGATTGAATTCCAGCCTCTCCAAGGAAGAATCACTGATATAAAAAAAAAGGGTAACTATCATTTTATCGGCACTAACGAATCTGGGCTCGTACGTTTTAACCAAATAAAAAATGAAATTTTAACTATTACAGAAGAGCATGGTTTAGCCAGCAACTTGATTAACGAAGTCTATGTTGAGTCCGACTCAATAATATGGATTGCAACTAATCATGGATTGGATCGTATTGTTTTTATAGGCGACGACTACGATATAGATCACATCGGGATAGAAGATGGCCTACCAGAAAACGACATCTCAGACGTCTACATCCATAACAATTTAATATGGATAGGTACACGATCAGGGTTATTTAGCATTCCTAAATCAAAATTCAATAAAAAGTCACATTATACAAGTCTCAACTTATTTTGGAGCAAGATTACAACCAGTAAACAAGTATTAATTCAACCATCAAAAATCACTTTAGAAAGCGACAACAACAACCTAGAACTAGAATTTCACAGCGCTTTCTTCGGAGGAGGGAGCCGAGTTAAATACAGATATAAAATTTATCCATCAAACAACCAGTGGCACACCATTACCGGTAGAAAAATATTTTTAAATGGTCTTCAACCTGGAAAATATAATATAATTCTTCAAGCTAGTATTGATCAAACAAACTGGTCAGACAACCAAATTAGCTTAGCAGTAACCATCGCACCTCCGTTCCATCAAACTTGGTGGTTTCGAACAGTTATAGGGTCATTCATTATCTTAATGCTGTATCTATTTTTCAAACTCAGGGTTTTAATTTACAACAGAACTCTTGTGAGAGAATTGCTCAGATTAATTATTAGAAAAATAAATCCTCAGACTAAATCATTCATTATACACGAACAGGGAGAAAAGCATCGAATTAACTCCGCAGACGTCCTCTATTTAAATTCGAATGGAAATTATTTAACGATTAATTTAAAAGAACGAAAATTTTCAACCAGACATACAATCGGAGAATTCGATCAGTTGGTCCCAGACAAAATAGAATACTTGCGGGTCCACAAGTCTTATGTTGTTCGAATCGATAAAATCACAGGTAAGAACAATGATTTAATATTTCTTGGCAATCATGAAGTTCCAATTGGAAAAACATATAAAAAAGCGCTAAGGGAAATGTCATTTTAAGTACTCTTGAAGTCTTACATCGCAGCGTATTCAAGAGCAAAGTATCACAAAACAACATGGAACATTATTGAATACCTCGTCAAATGTGCATCACAAAACATTACCGAAACCTCTTCAAATTTTGTTAAGAACAAACGTATAATAAAGTTTAATAAAACTTCTTAAAAACAAAAAAGTCCGAACTGTGAAGAACGGACAATATTACAAGCTAAGGGTGGAAGCCCCGTTGCAAGTGTCTTTAATGAAATAATAATTTAGCTTCTAAACTTTCTATGGTAGCATTTTGCGATTGAACATTTGTAGAGAAAAAGAAGATGCAACATATCAAAAAAATGTTTCTAGGCTTTAAACTCATAAAATAATATTTACGCAAAATGGTATATAACGATGTACCAAAGTTAAGTTCTTTTTATAATTGGATTAATGTCGAAGTAAAAGCATACAAAACAGAAAGCATTTAACACCCCATCAAATGGAATACTCTTAGATTTCAATTGAACATTGAAATATCAATTGAAATCTTTTTTTCGTTTATGATCTCTTCTACTAACATACCAGTCGCTGGACCGAGACTCAACCCCATCATTCCATGTCCTGTTGCGTAGATCAAATTCGAGCACTTCTTGCTTCGACAGATATAAGGCAATCCAGTTGGGGAACAGGGCCGAAATCCTTTCCAGATCGTATCTTTTTCTGGCACATCAACATTTAATTCAGGATAAAAAGAGTTGATTGTATTCACAATTCCTTGCACCCTTTTCATGTTTACATGATTGTCATTAAAATGGGTAATTTCCATTGTCCCTCCAAATCGCAAATCAGAACCCATTGGAGTTACGGCGACTTTTCCTTCACATAAAATAGATGGAATTGTTGGCCTTAGCTTAGGTGAATTCAATGTGAAACTATATCCCTTTCCTGGAAGCAAACTCAATTTTTCATCGGCCATTTTAGCCAACTTAGAACTCCAAGCGCCCGTTGCAATTACAAATTCATCTGCCTTGATTTCGCCTTTGTTTGTAATTAATTGTGAAACCTTTCCGCCTTCGATTTCAATGTCTAATACGTCTGTGTTTGGCATGAACTCGACATTCATTGCAGTCAATTCCGTTTTTAAAAAAACAATCAATTTACTTGGGTACAAATGCGCATCGGACTTGAAATGAACACCTCCGATTGCATTCAATTGAACGCCTGATTCGAACTTCTGAACCTCATCTTGATTTAGATAATCGACTTCAATTCCTAGCTTTTCTGCCATTTGTCCAACGTGCCGCTCCTCCTCTCCTACTTTCTCACTTTGGAAAAGCATCAACAACCCCTTTTCCTCATAATTGAAATCGTTGACCTGAGAACTCAGCTCTTGATACAATTTCTTACTCAATAATGAGATGTCGTTCAAAGCAGGCATTGCCGCTTCAACATGTTTTTGATTGGCTGCTTGGTAAAATTTACGTCCCCAAGAAAGAAGTTCTGCATTGAACCTGGGCTTTACATAAAAAGGACTTTTGGAATTGAACATCCATTTGATCCCTTGAGAAATCATTCCAGGTTGCGCCAGCGGAACAACGTGCGATGGAACAATCATTCCCGCGTTTCCATTCGAGCAATTGTCGCATGTCGCCCTTGTCAAGAACCACAACTTTGTGTCCCGATTTGGACAAATAATATGCGGAGAATAATCCAATTACACCTCCGCCGATTATAGCGACTTCTTTGCTCATATCACTTGAAATCCTAATGCATAAGGATCTTCATCATCAATGATTATTGTATTGTATCCTTGAATTCGCGACCAACCTTCAATGCTTGGAACAATGGCTTTTACACCGTCGAATTCTGTTTCTTCTTCAATTCTCACGATAAACTTTGATCCGATAATACTCTCGTGAACAAACTAATCTTATAGAAAAGAGGCTACTACAGCTCTATTATTGCTAATGACAACATTATATCCAAAATTATCATCTGCTGCTCTATCAGAAGAAACGGCTTTTATCATTTCATCCCAATTCTGAGAAAATGATGTTAAACCTATTGTTGTTAATGCGATAATACTTAGTATAATTTTTTTCATGGTTGATTTTTTAATTGAGTTTTAAGTTTTTGCCTTTAGGCTTTTTCTGTATTTAAGTATAGGTCTTAGCGAAAAAATAATTCCTAAAACAACTAGGATATACATACCATAATCGGATAAAAACTTTCCATAAGTTGTTTGTAATAAACCGGGATTCTTTCTATTGTAATTAATGGAAATTTTGTCTCCAACGGATTTCATACTTCCTATAAATGGGATTCTAACAAGTTCCACACTGCTAGATAGTTCTTCGCCATTTTCCAATTTAAATTTAACTAGGGCTATCTCTTTTCTTTTTCTGCCATTATGTATAGTGATTTCAGTAATCTCTCCTTCAGTTTTAACCCAACCTGCCTCTTGCGAAAAACAATAGCTACCAGATAAAAACATGCCTATAATGCATAGAAGCTTCATTAAGCAGATACTTTATTAAGTACCTCCGACATTTCTTTAAATGCCTTCTTTTGCGATCCAATAAGCAAAACGTTCTTTATTCCACCCCCAATAATTTCAAGTATATTTCTTCGTGCTTTAACACTTTTTCCGAAATATGCGTTCATCATTTTATTTGGTATTATGTAAGTCATTTCCAACACATTTTCCTTAGGGAAATACATTTTCATTCCATGCATTTTACTTTTTTTAACTACAACGCACTTTTCCATTTGACCATTGGAGTCTGTTCTAAGATCCCAAATATCATAATCTTCTGAGCATTTGTAAGCCGTGTCTTTTTTTACGAACTCTAAAACTTTTTCTAAAGAATTATACTCGTTTTTAATTGTAATTAATTTTTCCATTTCTTCAATAGTTTGTCTATGATTTTATTCTAGTTTAAAACATTACTCTTTAATAAATTTTCTACTTTTCAAAATGGTGTCCGTTTGTATTTGTAAAAAGTAGATTCCTTTTGTTAAAAAGGATACATCAATAGTATTGTTTGGTGTAACAATTGTCTTTATTGTTTTCCCCATAACATCCATGATTACAATTGTTTCAATATTCACCTCTGGGTCAATATTAAGTATTGATTTTGTTGGGTTAGGGTAGATAAGAAAACTAGTATAAAATTCGTTTTCATCAATTCCTACAATAGTTATTGCGACGCATGCTGATGTCACTGTGCATCCATTTAAAACGATTCTTACAGCATAATTCCCGGTAACTGCAGGAGTAAAGCTTTGACTTGTTTCATTTGGAATTGGAATGTTTCCATTATCACAATCAACCCATATATAAGATGCTCCTGCCTGTGTAGCCGTAATCGTTTCGAGTAAAACCGTAGTAGTTGCGTCTGGTATAGCATTCACCGTAAGATCTAAAGTTATTGTAGAATCACATCCTGCAGTATTACTCAAAGTATGCGTTGCAGTATTGTTCGATGCAGTGTAAACATTACCATCAATCCAAGTATATGTTCCACATGCCGTCTGAGTATCTATAGTAGCACTAGTACATGTTTTATAGATTTTTACTTTACCCACATTTATACCATAATCATAAATACCGTTGGCTACAATTGTACCATCTCCATTCAAAGCTACTGCTTGCCCTCCGGCATCTCCCGCATTTTCGCCGTTAAGATCACCTCCTTGTTGTGTCCAAGTACCTGAAATTAGTTTTAACACTCTTACATGACCTGAATTTGATCCATTAACATCACTTCCTGTAGCACCAATTGCGACAATTGAACCATCATCACTAATCCTTACCGATTTACCTGAATAGTCATCTACAGCATCACCATCAATATCACTTCCTTGTTGCAACCAAGCCCCACCAATATTTTTATAAACTCTGACATGACCTGCGTTCAATCCAGCACCATCATTTTGTGATGCTCCAATCGCAACTGTAGAGCCATCACCACTTAAACTAATTGCTTTTCCTGCGAAGTCACCTGCAGCCTCTCCATCAATGTCTCCGCCTATTTGTGTCCAAGTGCTTGCAATATTTGTATATACTCTTACTTGACCTGCGTCTGTACCATTATCATCATTCCCAATGGCTCCGATAGCAACAGTTAATCCATCTCCACTAATACTAACAGTCTCACCTGATTGATCATTGGAAGCTTCACCAAGGATGTCATTTCCTTCTTGAGTCCAAGTCCCTCCGCTAAACGTATATATTCTCACATGTCCTTCGTATGCACCACTTCCGCTATTCCAAGGTGCTCCAATAGCTAGAGTTAGTCCATCATCACTTATACTTACAGATCTACCTGACCAACCGTTAGTATTTATACCATCAATATTGCTTCCTAACTGGTTCCATGAACCAGCAAAATACTTGTAAACTTGCACGTGACCAATATTCCCGTTACTACCTGGTGCTCCAAGTGCTACTGTTAAACCATCATTACTTAGGCTAACAGATGAACCTGTATTTTCACCGTTGGTAATTCCACTTATATCAATTCCCAATTGCGTCCAGACTCCTCCAATGTTTTTATAAACCCTTACGCTCCCAGCAAGTCCGCCACCTGAAGACAGTCCAGCTCCAACCGCAATCGTCAATCCATCACCACTCACACTTAATGAACGACCTACGAGATCATTCACACCTTGTCCGAATATATCACTTCCCAATTGATTCCATTGTGCAGAAGTATTTTGCACTATAACCATTGATAGTAGGACTAATATTAATTGTAGTTGATTTTTCATAGTTGATTTTTTAATTGAATTTTAAGTTTTTGCCTTTTGGCTTTTTCTATACTTAAGTATTGGTCTTAGCGAAAAAATAACCCCTCCATTTCACTAGCTTTCAACTTAAATCTCTTGCCAAACTTTTATCTTATTTAAGAATCCATTTTTATAAGCTCACCATCGAGTTTATATGAAAATGTAAATGATGCCCCTCCTGTTTTTGGCTCTAGCCGCACGACATATTCGGCTTTAGAATAATCCCCAGTGTCAGGAAAATTCACAAAAGCCATAGTTAGAATTGAGTTTTTAAGACTCTTTTCAGACTCTAAGCGCATTTTAGATTTTTCTATAAGCTCTCCTAACTTTGCTAAGTTGATCTTATCCCCCAATTGATACATGTAATCAGCAGCTTTTGTTCCTTCCGGAACTTCTAGACTTATTTCTGATTCTTTCTTCCAAACTCCTTGCGATTGATTCCATTGCCCCATTCTTAAAGACTCGGGATTACTTGTGACCGTCACACTAATTACGTTTCCGATGGACTCAATGTATGAGATGTTGATGTCAGTGAAATATGCATTACTTCCAAAATTTTTTTTGATCTCGTTTTCTATTTCGGTAAAGCCCTCTGCAGTTTGAGCATGGTCGCTTATTCCTTCGCAGGAAAATAAAAATGCAGCTAGCGCCAAAGTCAATATTGTAAACCTTAAATCTTTCATGATCAGAGTCGTTCTTTCAACAAACCTAGGGCATAATCAATTAGGGAAAAATAGAGAATCTTTTTCCGTGCAAGTAGAAGTAATAAATGATGTGTTTGGAGTAATATTCGATTTCACCTAAATCCTTAACGCTTATTCCAGCTAAATAAATTCGTTAAAAAATCGTTCTTCTTCCGTGAAGAGACAGGAATTTTTAGACCGTTTTTTAAGTGAATTGTCCCGGATTTATCATACCTGTCAATGAAGTTTAAATTAACGATAAACGATTGATGGGGTCTTGTGAAATAATCGCTTGAAAGTTGACCCTCAAACTCTTTTAATGGCTTTGAAGCCAAATGCTTTTTACCATCACTTAAATAAAATGTAGTGTACCCTTTGTCCCCTTCACAGTACATTAATTCTTCCAAGCTAATTAATTGAAATGAATCCTGTAGCGAAAGTATCAATGTGTTCTGATCATTATCTAACACCTTTCTTGCGTCCAAAATTTGCTGTTGTTGAGCACCATAAGTTAGGCTCAACACTTTACTAATTGCGGCCTTAAGTTCATCATGATCCACAGGTTTCAAAAGATAATCTACAGCTCCTATTTTTAATGCCCGAAGAGAATACTCCTCATATGCAGTAATAAATATCACTTTGAATTGAAGTTCCTTCGTTTGATCTAAGAAATCGAATCCAGTACCATCCGTTAGATTAATGTCTAGAAAAATTAAATCTGGTTTGCAAGCGTTTGCAACAACCAAAGCATCTTGTACGGATTCACATTCACCAACCACATTAATCTCAGAGTCAATTAATTCTAATAAACGTAAAAGTCCTTTTCTGATGTGCTCTTTGTCTTCTACAATTAATGCTTTCATTTTCCTCCTTCTATTTTATACGGTATAATTATCGTCACTAATGTACCCTTTTCCCCAATTAATTTTCTGTCTTTAATTGAAATTGACCCTTTTACTTTGAAGTCTTTCGAAAGTATTGCTAATCGTTCAGAAGTTATAACGGTCGCTAAAGAGTCTTTGTTTTTATCCTTTGTTGGAATACTGGCAATAATTCCAATCCCATTATCACTAATGGTACATTTCAATTGATTATTTATAAACGTAATCTCAACACTAATTTCCCTATTCTCCTTTTGTCCAACAAATGCATGCTCCATCGCATTTTCAATAAAGGGTTGAATAAGCATCGGTGGAACTTTCAATACAGCATCCTTTTCCCCCACCTTATTCAACAATTGATAATTGTATAATGGATTAGACTCTAAATTTTGTAACGCCATATAAATTTCAATTGCCTCCAACTCTGCACTTAGAAGTACTGTCTTGTGCCTTGAATTTTCTAAAATGGTTCTGAGTAATTTTGAGAATTTCGATAGGTATGAAACTGACGCGCCTTCCTCTTTATTTAAGATCATCCCTTGTAATACTGAAAGTGAATTAAAAATGAAGTGAGGTGTCATTTGTGATCTAAGTAATTTTTGCTCGATCACTATACTCTGATTCTTGGACTTAACGTTCCTTAGTCGCAAAAAGAAAATAACACTAGCCGAAAGGATCGAAATTAAAAGGAGAACAATGACAGTGACAAAAGTCTTTCGCTCCGATTCTTCCAAATTCTGAGAGGCGGTATTAACGGTTTTGGTTAGCTTTAATTCCCTATCACTGGCAGACTCTAATTCTTGCTTGTATTTGTACTCGTATTCTAGTTGTGTTATTTTCTCAATGTTTTCTTTGTTGAAAAGGCTGTCGTTTAATATTTTGAACTGTTGATGGCTTGCTAATGCTTTATCGTATTGACCTATTTCACTATAAATTTTTGAGAGCAATTCTGAGACTTCTTTTTGAAGAATTAATAGTTCAAGCTCAACTGAAATTTTTTGACTTTCTAAAGCAAATTGTAATGCTTCAGTATTTTTAGCCTGTCCATGATACACTTTGGACATTCCAAAATAAGATCGACAAATACCTAACTGCGAACCAATTTCCTTGTTTAATTCTAATGCCACTTCGAAATTTCCTAATGCCTGTGACTCTTGCTTAAGCGCTATTTGCATATCGCCAATATTATTTAGAGTTATTGCCATTCCCATTTTGGAATTTATCGTTTTATCAATCGATAAAGCTTCATTATAAAATACCAGTGCATTTTTATAATAAGATTGCTCTTTCTGAATGTCACCTAAAACATTTAAGCAAGATGCTATTTCCTTTTTATTATTCTGTTTCCTATTTATTTCTAATGCCCTATTTAAATAAAATGAGGCCTTGGTGTAGTTCCTTTGCATTTGATAAACAGAGCCAATATTTAGTAAAAGAGAATAGCTTTCAAACCCATTCTCGTCACAAATAGTTAATGCTTTGTTAAAATTTTCTAAGGCAACTGGAAAGTTTCCTTGTTCCCCATAAATACTCGCAATATTATTATAAGACCTTCCTACACCTTCAAAATCTTCTATTTGGTCTTTGAGCTTCTTCGCTTTTTCATAGTAGGCTATTGCTTTTTCATATTCCCCTTGGTCAGCATAAATATTACCTATATTGTTAAAACTAGCCGCAACGTCACCTAAATTATTCATTTCCCTATCTATACTAGCTGATCTATTGTAAAACTCTATAGCTTTAGTGTAATCACCTTGATAATAGTAAGCTATCCCAATGCCATTTAAACTATAAGAAATTCCTTTTTTAAACTTTATTATTTTGTAAATACTAAGTGCTTCATTAAAATAATTAATCCCTTTATTGAAGTCCGATTTAATTACTGATACATGTCCTTTGTAGTATGTTGCATGCGCTTTTCCTTTTGTATAATTTAACTCCTTGCATATTACTTCAGCCTCTTCAATTAAATTTTCGGCTTTGCTAACATCAAACTCATACACCTCATTAATCAATATGATTAATTGATTTACGCGTATAGTGTCTTTTTCCGGATGAAGTAATAATTTAGCTTCTAAACTTTCTATGGTAGCATTTTGCGATTGTACATTTGCAGAGAATAAGAAGATGCAACATATCAAAAAAAAGTTTCTCGGGTTTAAACTCATAAAATATTATTTACAGGCAAAATGTCATGTGATGATTTACCAAAGTTAAGTTCTTTTTATAATAGGATGAATACTCGACCTCAATTGAACATTGAAATATCGATAGAGCATTTTTTTTCGTTTATCATCTCTTCTACCAACTTACCAGTCGCTGGACCGAGACTCAAACCCATCATTCCATGACCCGTTGCATACACCAAATTCGAGTGTTTTTTACTCCTGCAGATATACGGTAAACCAGTTGGTGAACACGGACGAAATCCTTTCCAAACATCCTTTTTAGAGGGTAAATCAATGTTCAACTCTGGATAAAATGAATTGATCGTATCGACAATTCCTTGAATACGGTTCATGTTTATGGAATTGTCTTTTACATGCGTGATTTCCATTGTTCCGCCAAATCGAAGATCTGATCCCATTGGAGTTACGGCCACTTTACCTTCGCACAAAATAGATGGAATCATAGGTCGTTGCACAGGTGAATTAACTGTAAAACTATATCCTTTCCCGGGAAGTAAGCTCAACTTCTCATCAGCCAATTTTGCCAACTTAGAACTCCAAGCGCCCGTTGCAATTACAAATTCATCTGCCTTGATTTCGCCTTTGTTTGTAATTAATTGTGAAACCTTTCCGCCTTCGATTTCAATGTCTAATACGTCTGTGTTTGGCATGAACTCGACATTCATTGCAGTCAATTCCGTTTTTAAAAAAACAATCAATTTACTTGGGTACAAATGCGCATCGGACTTGAAATGAACACCTCCGATTGCATTCAATTGAACGCCTGATTCGAACTTCTGAACCTCATCTTGATTTAGATAATCGACTTCAATTCCTAGCTTTTCTGCCATTTGTCCAACGTGCCGCTCCTCCTCTCCTACTTTCTCACTTTGGAAAAGCATCAACAACCCCTTTTCCTCATAATTGAAATCGTTGACCTGAGAACTCAGCTCTTGATACAATTTCTTACTCAATAATGAGATGTCGTTCAAAGCAGGCATTGCCGCTTCAACATGTTTTTGATTGGCTGCTTGGTAAAATTTACGTCCCCAAGAAAGAAGTTCTGCATTGAACCTGGGCTTTACATAAAAAGGGCTTTTGGAATTGAACATCCATTTGATCCCTTGAGAAATCATTCCAGGTTGCGCCAGCGGAACAACGTGCGATGGAACAATCATTCCGGCGTTGCCATTCGAGCAATTATCAATCATGTCGCCTTTGTCAATGACCACCACTTTGTGCCCCGATTTGGACAAATAATATGCGGAGAATAAGCCAATTACACCTCCGCCAATTATAGCGACTTCTTTGCTCATATCACTTGAAATCCTAATGCATAAGGATCTTCATCATCAATGATTATTGTATTGTATCCATGAATTCGCGACCAACCTTCAATGCTTGGAACAATGGCTTTTACACCGTCGAATTCTGTTTGTTCTTCAATTCTCCCGATAAACTTTGATCCGATTATACTCTCGTGAATAAACTCATCACCTACTTTCAAATCACCTTGGGCATACCATTGCGCCATACGCGCCGAAGTTCCGGTTCCGCAAGGTGAACGATCAATCGCCTTGTCGCCATAAAAAACAGCGTTTCGAGCAGAAGACGTTTCGTCGATTACATCACCTCCCCACAACAAATGACTGAGGCCGTTTATCGTTGGGTTTTCTGGGTGAATAAATTCATATACTTCGTTTATTCGGTCTCGAATAACGCGGCTCCAACTTATCAATTGGTTGGCGGTGTAATCTTGAATTCCAGAAAAATTTTCCTGAATATCGACAATTGCGTAGAAGTTTCCTCCGTACGAAACATCGATGTAAAGTGTTCCTAAATCTGGACATTCGACCTCCAAACCTTCGGCAGCCAAAAACGATTCTACATTTGTTAAGCGAACCGACGTTACCTTGCCACCTTCTTGGAAATAATCAACCAAAACCAATCCTGCTGGCGTTTCTAACCTCAATTTCCCGGGCACTTTTGGCTTTATCAATTCCTCTTCAATCGCGATTGTTACCGTTCCGATTGTACCGTGTCCGCACATTGGAAGACAGCCGCTCGTTTCGATAAAAAGAACGCCAGCGTCGTTTTCAGGATCTGAAGGCGGGTATAAAATACTCCCAGACATCATGTCGTGACCCCTCGGTTCAAACATCAATCCTTTGCGAATCCAATCGAATTCTTTAAGGAAATGTTGCCGTTTTTCACTCATGTTTGCGCCAATCAATTCGGGTCCACCTTCGACAACTAAGCGAACTGGATTTCCACACGTGTGGCCATCAATACATTTGAATTCAGATCTAGCCATTCTTCAGTTCGCTTGGAAGTAATTCATTTGGAAAACTTTGGTACGAGATCAATCGAACCCATCTTTTTACGGAATCCGTTCCAACGGCAGTGTATCGAGAATCCGTAGATGCTGGATATGGACCACCGTGGTTCATTGAAGGACAAACCTCAACGCCGGTTGGAACACCATTGAAAATGATTCGACCAACGCGTTGCTGCAATTCATCAACAACTTCTGTTAAAGAATCGATATCTGAATCTTCAGCGAGAATTGTTCCCGTCAATTGACCTTCTAATCCTTCTATGATTTCAAGTAATTGAGCTTCATTTTTGCATTTTACAATCATTGAAAATGGCCCAAAAACTTCTTTGTGTAAGTTTGGATTTAACAGAAAACGAGCTCCGTCAACAACAGCGACAGCGTGATCTGCAAAATTTGATTCAGCATTCACTGGTACAGATAAAACCTGAACACCTTCTTGAGAAGTCACTTCAGATTTGATTGCTGAATACGCTGATTTGATGTTCGGGTGCAGCATACACATCGGATCAATTTCAACAATTTTATTCGCCATGTGCGAAGCAAATAAATCCAATTCTGGACTATCAATCCCAAGGATTAAACCTGGATTGGTGCAAAATTGACCTGTTCCTAATGTAACGGAACCAGCATACGTTTCAGCCCATTGTGTTCCTTTTGCCTCAAGAGCATTTTGCGTAATTATAACTGGGTTGATACTTCCCATTTCAGCAAACATCGGAATCGGTTCTGGTCGTGCATTGACAACATCATACAACGCTCGACCCGCTTTAATACTTCCTGTAAATCCAACAGCTTTTACTTTCGGATGCTTTACCAATTGTAATCCAACTTCAATTCCTTTACTGTTCAAGTTTGAGAAAACACCATTCGGCATGTTCGTCTTTTTTGCTGCTTTGATTATTGCAGAAGCAACCAACTCTCCGGTTCCAGCATGCATCGGATGGCTTTTTACAATCACAGGGCATCCAGCGGCCAATGCACTTGCAGTATCTCCACCGGCAGTTGAATACGCTAACGGAAAATTACTTGATCCAAAAACGGCAACAGGGCCCAATGGAATAACCGACTTTCTTAAATCCTGCATTGGAATTGGCGTGCGGTCGAAATTTGCTTCATCGTGCGATGTCAGTTTCCAAGTATCTGTTTTAAGCATATCAGCAAAGGTTCTCAGCTGAAACATTGTGCGGCCTCTTTCACCTTGTGCGCGTCCTTCTGGCAATCCAGACTCAAGACAATACGCTGTGATCAGCTCATCACCTAAAGCTTCAATTTCATCTGCTATTGCGTTTAAAAAATCAGCACGCGCACTTTGGGAAGTCTTTCGAAACTCCTTAAATGCTTTCCAGGCGAGTTCAACTGAATCGTTGATTTCATCGTATGTTGCCTCTGTGCATTCCCATGCGTTTTCACTGTTTAATTTTGGATTGATCGTTCTGTAAACGACATTTCCTTTGGCTGATAAATCATTGCCAATAAAGTTCTTTCCTGTTATCATATTTTAAGCTTCTACTGCTGCGTTTTTGTAATCTGGCAATTGAGGACGTGTCGCTACACCATCGCTAATTATCTTTAGCACCTTCGCTCTTTCATCTCCGATTAAAGGAAGACGTGGAGCGCGTACATTTTCAGTTCCAATTCCTGTCGCTACCTCTGCCAATTTAATGTTCTGTACCAATTTAGTATTTATATCTAACTCTAGAAGCGGCAAGAACCAACGATAAATCGCCAATGCCTCATCCGATCTTCCCGCTTTCGCCAATTCATAAATCGCTACCGTTTCTTTTGGGAACGCACAAACGAGTCCTGCAACCCAACCGTCAGCACCCATGAATAAACTTTCAAGCGCCAATGTATCAACACCAGACAAGATTTTAATACGATCACCAAAACGGTTTTTCAAGCGCGTTAAATTTGATAAATCACGCGTTGATTCTTTCACGGCTTGGATGTTTGCACATTCTATTAATTCTTCGAACATATCAAGCGTTACTTCGATTCCGTAATCAACTGGATTGTTGTACACCATAATCGGCAAATCCGTGCTATTGGCTACCGCTTTAAAATACATCACCGTTTCTCTGTCGTCCGCTTTATAGCGCATTGGAGGAAGCATCATTAACCCACTTGCTCCGTCTTCTTTTGCTTTTCGAGCCGATTCAATTGCAGCTTTCGTGGTTTGCTCTGCAACATTAATAATCACTGGAATTTTTCCATTTACAATACCAACAGCCTCGCGAACCAATGTTCTTTTCTCGGTATCCAACAACGTACTAGCCTCTCCAAGTGTCCCTCCGAGAATAATTCCATGCACACCTGCTTCGATTTGTGCGTTGATGTTCAATTCGAACATGTTAAGATCCAATTCGTCCTGATCGGTAAACTTCGTTGTTACTGCAGGCATTACCCCGCTCCAATTAATGCTCATATAATTCACTGTTAAATCCACACAAAGGTAACTCGAATTCAAAAGCTTGAATTTACTCAATTTAGCACTTGCCAATACTATATTACCTTAATTCACTTCATTTATGATTGTTTTGTAATAAAATATGTAGTATTGTTGCACGTGAAAGTATTACCCTTTAAAATACCGAAACCCGAAAACAATGTGCTGATCTATCAGGTAGATCAAGGGCAACAATTTTATGATAGACTCCACCAGCATGAGGAAATCCAAATTTCAATTGTGTTGGAAGGGGAAGGTGATTTGGTTGTTGGGGATACGATTAATCGGTACGGAAAAAACGACATCGTGGTTATTGGTTCTAACGTTCCTCATTTGTTTCGAAGCGATTCAAGCTCGAGTAAAAAGTCGCACATGCTTACCCTGTTTTTTACAAAAGATTCTTTTGGAAAGTTCTTTTTTGATCTGATTGAAATGCGCGAGTTGGAATCGATTTTTAAGCGTATCAATTCTGGAATTCTAGTCGAAGATCGCATAGAGGCGATTCGGAAACTGTTTCTTGGACTTGAAAAAGAATCTCGTTTAGAACGGTTCATCACGTTTTTGAATATTTTGAAACACATTAGTAAGGCCAAAACGAAGTCGCTATCGTCTTTCATTTATTCAAAAGTGTATTCGGATGATGAAGGAGAGCGAATGAGCAATGTGATTAATCACGCCATTTCAAATTTCAATAAGGACATTACATTGGATGAAGTTGCGGAAATTGCGAACATGACACCAAATGCGTTTTGTCGATACTTCAAACAGCGAACGAACAAAACATTTTTTCAGTTTTTATTAGAGGTGCGGTTAGAGCATGCGTGTCGGTTGTTAAACAAATCAAAGGATGTGAATGTCTCGCAAATATCGTATGCTTCCGGATTTAAGAACATTTCCAATTTCAATCGAAAATTTAAAGAATTCAAGGGGACTACGCCGACGCTTTATAGAAATAGTGAACAAACTCAAAAGTTCGCGTAGAGGTAAACGATTTCACTCGAGCCGACTTTAAACAGCAAGTAAATCAAAGCCGCAACAATCAGAATTTTCGTTATGATATTAAACACTTTATCTTTCAAGGTAATGCTGTTTTATCTTTTTGTAAATCAAATAAGCTCCATAATTCGAATGGTGTTGAAAATCATTAAATGCTCCAACTTCGTTTGATAGATCAGAAGCATCAATGTAGTTGGCTTTATTTTCGTTCAACAACGCTTTTATTGAAACAACGACATTTTCTATTTCCGCTGACGATTCATGCTTCTCGATAAACTTGTTGTTGTATGGCCCAACAATAAAAGTCGCATCAATTTCAAGGTCTCTACATAGATGAATAAAGGACTCCAATTCCATCTTGCGGTAGTTACTTTTGACATCCATAGAACGGAACACTTTGTGCTTCATGAATTCTTTCGTCACATTCCAGCTTGTATCAATTTCTGAAGGGTCGTAAGTTCCGAAATTTTTAAACTGCTTCAAATTCCCCGTATTCTCAGGAATCCATTTCAGTCCGTCGTTGTATAGATTTGGCTCGATGAAATACCGTGCGTCTTGATAAAATGGCTTACGCAAGTCTCTCATGACTTTATCCAAATTCGAATTTTGTCTTTGCTGGGTTGAATAAGAATCCATGAAAACTTGGACAGGCTTAAAATAACGTTCGCGTTCCTTTGCAGTCAACTCAATATCTGCCAATTCTTGATAATCGTGGTCGCGTTCCCAATACGAGGGGCCCATTTCAGAAAGTCCATTGCGCCAATAAATCGGATTTATAAAGTAAACTACTTTCAATCCCTTCAATTCCGTTCGATGCCTTAAAAAGGTAGGAATGTGCAGTCCACATGTTCTTCCCGCTCCTCCTAAAACTGAAAATCGAGTTTCCTTTAAATCTGGATCTTGATTCAAATAGTCGAAATAATTCCCGTCTGGATATGGACTTGATTCTGATGTTCCAAGAATTAGAACGCCACGTTGTCTTTGAATGGATCTAAAAAACTGCGACACGTATTCATGGTCGTTGTATTTGACATATTCCCCACGAACTTGATAGAGTTGCCCACCTCCTTTACCTACATTAAAATCTGGAATTACAAACAGCGATAGAACCAAGGCAATACCGAGACAAATCGAAATGAAAATTCCGTTTTTGTATAAAACTTTAGTGCTATAGAATTGACGAATTAACTTCATAGTATCGAATACATTTGAGTTAATTGATCGATTGGATAATGGAAAAACAACCATCCAATAGAGACGAAAACGAAGGTCAATAGAACGCTTGAAGCGCGATAGACAAGGGTATCACTTTTAATTACTTTGTGTTTCAATTTAGCCGTCCAAACTTTGTTGATTGAAAGCCCGATTCCGTGCCAGAGTCCCCACAAAACAAAGTTCATGGTGTCTCCATGCCAAAGCCCACAAATTGTAAACGTTGTGAGGTAACCTAAAATGGTTACCAGCATTCTGTACTTTGGATTGATGAACGAATTGTACAACCGAAGGACGGGTTTAAAAACGTAAAGACTTAAGAAATTTGAAAAAGTCATGTGCCAACGTTTCCAGAACGATGAAAGGTTCATTGAAATGTAAGGACTATCGAAGTTTTCAGGGGTTTTGATTCCGATGAGATAAGAAGATCCAATCGCGATATCACTGTATCCTGAGAAGTCTATATAGATGTACGCGGAGTAAATTATTCCATTGATTAAAATGGCGACTGCTGGCGAAAAATCATCCAATAGAAGTGTGTAATCCGTTGCATATGCTATGATTAAAGGAACAATTGCGACAGTTTTAAACGCTCCAAGAAAGAGTCGGGTGATTCCCGCAAAAAATAAAATACGGTTGTAGCGAGGTCTCGAACTTTCGACCCAATACGCGAAGTTATTGTAGGTATCGATTGGCCCTGCTAGGATAGATGGGAAAAATAAAATGTAGTTGATGAACATGATCGGATTTGATCTGTGGATGGAACCTTTGAACGATTCAACAAGCCAATGGACATATCGAAAGAGAATGTAGGACAATCCAATTTTTTCAATCGACATGATTGGTGCGTGAATAAAGGACATTGTACCGCTGGAAATTGCATTTTGCAAATAGGGATAATTCCGAAATGAAAATAAAAGTATGACGAACGTTAATCCAAACGCCAGGAGCCCTTTTGAAGACTTGGCTGAAATCAAGCGACCCAAGAAGTAAATCAAAAGACTCAAGACCGCAAGAATAATAATGGTGTGCTCTTTGACGATCGTTAAAAGAATAAAGAGATTGGCAAGGAACAACAATGCGTTTCGAACGTAGACGTTTTTCGAAATCAATTTCACCCCATTGTAAACTGCAATGAAAGCAAGGAAGTATACTAAAATGAGATAACTATTGAATACCATTCAGGGATTGTTGTTCCAAGAATCAAATGTAATGAATTCTAAAACGATAATTCGATCGGACACTCTTGTTAAAAAAGCATCATTCCTTGAATTGAGGATTGAAATAGATATTTAACTATTTTCATCCTGTTTTGAAACTAGTTAAACTCCCAAATCTAAAAATTGAATTTGTTACTTGAGTTTAAGCAAGCAAAATCAAACACTAAAAATTAATGGCGCTTTTGTACCTAACCTTGCAAGAATGGAGGCAATCGCATAAATATTTGACCTACCGCAAATCCTAACCACAATTACTGAGTTTGTCCAAGCCGGGAATCAAAACGACTCTGACGAACTCTCGACCTATTTGGATGAAAATTACAGAATAGTGGTAAATCAATTGTTTGGAAGCCTTGAGGTCAGTGTCGTACCGAAATTACTTTGTCTTGAGAAAGATTAAATCTAAGTAATGGGGTGGCGATACACGTGTGGTAACAATTGAGAATGTCAACGTTAATGGGAAAACGGCTTCGGCAAAGGTGATCCAAAAAAGAACGAAAAGCACTTTTGTTTCTACAATGATTCTTTTGAAGGATAGCACTGGAAACTTGACAATCGTGATTGGTACTCCTGTTATTGAATAGCGCTCGCTAAGACTTATTGGTGGTAAAGCAAAAATCCCATTTCTCTCGGTTGAACCGAGAGAAATGGGATTTTTGCTTTACATATATAGAATCTTCTAATATTCGAACGTATTCATGAAACTAGTAGTAAACTCCCCTTTAACGAATTTTTCGTCTTCCATTAATTTCTGATGGAAAGGGATTGTTGTTTTAATTCCTTCGATAATATATTCTCCCAATGCTCTTTTCATCTTCTTAATCGCTTCCTCTCTAGTTTGAGCAA